>JAQUAW010000011.1:0-8917 GCA_028687045.1 Patescibacteria group bacterium | reverse complement strand
CAAAAGATAAAAGAATTGTGATATCCAAAAAAGAAACTGATCAAGTACAGATGATGTTGGGTTTCCCAGGTTTTAATTACAATGAAAAAGAAAATTATGCTGAAGGTGTTTTGAATACTATTTTGGGTGGCTCTATGAGTTCAAGACTTTTTATTCAAATTCGTGAAAGAAGGGGACTGGCATATATGATTCGTTCTGGTTCTGATAATTTTCGTGATACTGGTTATGTTTATGTACGAGCTGGTTTGGAAGCAAAAAATATCAACAAAGCTATTGAAGTTATAAAAAAAGAAATTGAGCGTATTTGTGAAAAAGGTGTTAGTAAAAAAGAATTGGCAGATGCAAAAACTCATATTCGTGGAGCCTTTACTTTGTCTCTTGAAGATTCTAGTGCTCAAGCAAATTATTATGCTAGTGAAGCTTTGTTTTCCAAAAATATGGAAGACCCTGAAGAAAGATTGCAAAAGATTGAAAAAATTACCAATGAGGATATAATAAAGGTAGCAAGAGAAGTCTTTAAGTGGAATCAGATGAGAGTGGCGATTATTGGAAATGTGGAGAAGAAAGATGTTAAATTCTAAAGAGGAACGTGGAACCCTCCCAAACGGCGGGCAAGCGAGGAATGGGGAATGAGTTTATAAAGTTAAAAGTTCATAAAGTTATAAAGTATTTTAATTAATAGTGATAGATGATTTAAAATTAATTAATTTCAAAATTGTTTTAAAATTTAAAATTACTAAATTTAAAATTAAATTGTATGAAGTACATATTCGGCAATTGGAAAATGTATCTTGATTATAAGCAATCTGTTGAATTGGCTAATTCTTTAGTTAAAGAAAATCTTAAAAATGAAAATGTTGAGATTGCAGTTTTTCCAACGGCTTTAGCAATGAAAGACGTTACAGATATTTTGCAAGAAAATTTTAAGACTGGTGCTCAAGATGCAGGACATCCTTCCAAAGGTGCTTATACTGGGATGATTTCAGCTGAGATGTACAAAAATATTGGTTGTACCTATGCCTTGGCTGGACATTCAGAACGTCGTTATATTTTTGGTGAAACAAATAAAGATGTTCGTGCAAAAATAGAAAGTTATTTGGATGCTGGTTTGAAAACTGTCGTTTGTATTGGAGAAACTGAACAAGATAGAAACAATGACAAAGCTAGATATCGTCTAGCCAAACAAATTTTGCGTGCTTTTGAAGGTCTAAATTTCAAAGAAGGCCAAATTATTGTTGCTTATGAACCTGTCTGGGCTATTGGAACTGGTAATGCTTGTTTGCCAGCCGACGCTATTGATAGAATTGATTTTATCAAATCAGAAATAGCTAAGTATAGCCAAAATATAGTGCCTGTACTTTATGGGGGTAGTGTAGATGAAAATAATGTGTTATCATATTTTAGTGAAGATATTATAGATGGAGTGCTTGTGGGTGGTGCTTCTGCTAAGTTAGATAATTTTACAGACATTATTAAAAATGTTTTGAAATAGTTTTTATGTTAAATATTTTACCATTTATTCTTATTATATTATCTTTGGTAGTAATAATTTTTGTGATTGTGCGTAAATATCCACAGTTATTGCTTTTGGATGTTGAAACTTTGCCAGAAATAAAAACTGCACGTAGTAAAAATAGAATTATAATGCGTAAATCAGAGCAACGAGAAAAACAATATTATGCTAATTTCAAAAATAAACTTACTCCTTTTGTAAAATTATTAAAAAAAATTCAATTAGCTTTTCGTATCTTAGTTGGTAAAGTAGAGAGAAAAGCTGGTAATAAACATGATATTACTGAAGGTTATAGTGTTACAGAAGAAAAAGTAATTACTTCCAAAGGTTTGGTAAAAGATGCTCAAAATGATTTGGAACAAGAAGATTATCCTACCGCAGAAAAAAAGTTTTTGGCTTCACTCAAATATGATTCAAAAAATAAAGAAGCTTACCGTGGTTTGGCAGCTGTTTATTATGCTCAAAATCAAGTAACAGAAGCTAAAGAAACTTACAATTTTCTTTTGCAACTTGATCCAGATGATGAAGACGCTAATGTAAAACTTGGCGAGATTTATGAGGAAGAAGGTAACAAAGAAACAGCTGTAGGTTATTATCAACAAGCTGTTCTTACCAATCCAAATAATCCAGAAAGATTTTTGAAAATTCATGATTTATTTTTTTATTTGAAACATTATGAAACAGCTTTAGAAGCTGTACAGCAGGCTTTGGACATTGAACCACAGAATCCTCGATATGTTGACAATTTTATAGAAACTAGTATAATACTCAAGCGTAAAGATTTGGCTGAAGAAGGCTATAAACAATTACGTATGATAAATCCCGATAATCAAAAATTAGAGATATTCAGACAAAGGATTGACGAGATAAAAGATTAGTGTTATAATATTCGGGCAGAAAAAATTAGTTCTTTAAAAAATTCACAATTTATAAATTAGTAGTTACTAATTACTAATTAATAATTATTAATTAAAACATGCCATCTTTCCCGACTCAGTCGGGAGGTAGAGCATACACGTGCCATCTTAGCTCAGCTGGTAGAGCTACGGTTTTGTAAACCGTCGGTCCGGGGTTCGAATCCCCGAGATGGCTCCAAGTCAACATAAATAGTTGACTTTATTTTTAGAAAAATATAAAAAGGGCAGGTTCCCGAGCGGTCAAAGGGGACAGACTGTAAATCTGTTGTCCGCCTCATCGGCGGGCTTCGAAGGTTCGAATCCATTATTAGTTTTATATAAGATATTAAAAGTAAAAAATAATATTTAATATAAAATTATTAAAGTAATTTTAAATAACGGGCAGGTTCCCGAGCGGTCAAAGGGGACAGACTGTAAATCTGTTGGCTCCGCCTTCGAAGGTTCGAATCCTTCTCTGCCCACTAAGTAGTCTAATCCAGACTACTTTTTAAATAAAAAATATGGAGGAATCTTCAAAATGGCATTATGTTTACATATTGTATAGTTTGAAAGATTTTAAGTTGTATGTTGGTACTACGATAGATTTGAAGAAGAGATTAGAAAGACATAATAGTGGAATGAATACTTCAACCAAAGGTAGACGTCCATTAATATTAATTTTTGCAGAGAGTTTTTTGAATAAAAAAGATGCTGATAATAGAGAAAAATTTTATAAGACTGGACGTGGCCGAGAAATTATAAAAATGAAATTGGAAAATACTTTTGTTGATCTAGATAAGAAATATAAACAAGGACTGTAAATCTGTTGTCCGCCTCATCGGCGGGCTTCGAAGGTTCGAATCCTTCTCTGCCCACAAATAAAATTTTAGAATTTTATAATTTTAAATTTTAAAACAATTTTTAATTTGGAAATTATAGAATTTAAAATAGTCATAAAAGTGGCTATTTTTTTATATTTCAGCTCATATACTAGAATTGTATTAATTGTAAATTTGCTATATAATATAGTCTCTTGAGTTTAAGGTTATTAGTTTTATTTTATGGAAAAACAAAAAAAATTATTAGGTGAAGAAAAAATTAGTAAATTATTATGGAAGTTGTCAGCTCCTGCCATGGTTGGTATGTTGGTTTCTGCTTTATATAATTTAGTGGATACTATCTTTGTTGGGCATGGTGTTGGTGTTGTTGGTATCGCTGGTATTGCTATTGTATTTCCAATTTCAATGATAATTATGTCATTGTCCATGATGTTTGGTATTGGTGGAGCTTCAATAATTTCTATTCGTATAGGTGAAAACAAAAAAGAAGAAGCTGAAAAAGTGTTGGGCAATATGGTGACCTTGCTGTTTGGTTTGGGTATAATTTTGACGATTGTTGGTTTGGTTTTTATAGAACCAATTTTGTTGGCTTTTGGTGCGACTGAAGGTATTTTGGCTTCAGCTCTGGAATATGGCAGAATAATTATGGCAGGAAACTTATTTTTTTCTATTAGTGTAGCAGCAAATAGTGTCATTAGATCAGAAGGTAATGCCAAAATGGCTATGATAACTATGCTGGTTGGCGCTCTTATAAATATTATTCTAGATCCTATTTTCATTTTTGTTTTTGATATGGGATTGGCTGGTGCTGCTTGGGCTACGGTGATATCTCAGTTTTTTTCTTTTGCGTATGTTGTGTATTATTTTGTCAGTAAAAAGCATAGTATGTTGCGTATTCACTTACAAAATTTAAAATTAAAATTTTATATAGTCAAAGAAACTGTAGCTTTGGGAATTTCAGCTTTTGTACGTATGGCAGCGGGTAGTGCGATGAGTGTGGTCATCAATCATACTTTGGCTATACATGGTGGTGATGTTGCTATTGCTACATTTGGTGTCGTAAACAGATTATTATCTTTTGTTTTTATGCCAATGTTTGGCATAATTCAAGGTATGCAACCGATTGTTGGTTTTAATTATGGTGCAAAAAATTCACAGAGAGTTATTGATGTCATAAAGTTGACTTTGAAAATTACTACTATTATGTCATTTGTTTCTTTTGTAGTTTTGTTTATTTTTGCTGAAATTTTTATGAAGATATTTAGTACAGATCTAGAATTGATAAGAATGGGTTCTCATGCTACACGTATTATTATTATATTTTTGATTACTTTAGGTTTGCAAGTAGTCAGTTCTGGTATGTATCAATCTATGGGTAGAGCTTGGATTTCTTTTATAATTTCATCATTGCGTCAAATTATTTTTTTGATTCCTTTGGTAATTATTTTACCTATATTTTTTGATTTAAATGGTGTTTGGTATGCTTTCCCTGTGGCTGACTTTTTGGCTTTTGTTGTTTCTTGGGTATTGTATAAGAGAGAAATAAAATTGATTGAGAAAAACCTTGCTTAGAATTTTGTAATTTAGTCCCGATAAAATCGGGATAAAATTACTAAATTTAAAATTGAAAATTAAAAACAGTCTTAATTAACAAGACTGTTTTTTATTTATAAAATATTTTTATAGAGATTTAACGTCTTCTATAACCTCGTCCACATGTTTAGCTGGATTTACTTTTTCATAATGTTTAATAATTTTTCCATCTTTGCCAATGAGGAATGAATCACGTTGTATTCCCATATATTTTTTACCAAACATAGATTTTTCTTTCCAAACACCGTATTTTTCGACTACTTCTTTTTTTTCATCAGAAAGTAGAGGAAAGTTTAGACCATGTTTGTTCTCAAATTTTTTGTGAGATTCAACAGAGTCTACACTAACACCAAGAACTTGAACATCATATTTTTTTAGTTCATTGTTTCTATCACGGAAGCATTTGGCTTCTATAGTACAGCCAGGTGTCATATCTTTTGGGTAAAAGTAGAGAAGTACTAGTTTGCCGTCGTAGTCTGACAATTTGTGTTTTTTACCTTCTTGGTCTGGTAAGTTGAAAGCTGGAGCTTTTTTGTTTTCCATATGTTTTTTTATAATCTTGAGCGCAGCGAAAGATCTGTAGACCCTGTGCGCATTGATTTAAAAATAAATGTTATTATTTATATGTTTATTATACCAAGCTAGTATAGATTTGCAAAGAGTGGATAGATATTGTAAAATTAGAGCATTGAAAAAGTCATTTACATTTTTATTATATTGTTAAATAAATAAGTTTATTCTTAATAAAAAGATCCCTCGTCGTATTCTCGACTCAGGATTATGTGTCCTATGCCCGAACTACCAGAAGTAGAAACCATACGCCAAGATTTGCGTAAAAAGATATTAGGTAAAAAAATCAATGATTTTGTTTTTACCAAAAAGGCTAGATTAAACAAAACAACTAAGTTTTTTGTAGATTTTTTTGTAGGCAATCATTTCTCAGAAATTGATAGAATTGGCAAGCTCATTATTTTTGTTTTGCCCGATGAAAAACATGTTTTGCTTGTTCATTTGAAAATGACCGGACAACTTATTTATAAGAAAGACGACAAAATAATTCCTGGTGGACATAGTGACGTCTCGACAGTGGACGTACCAAACAAACACACTCACGTCCAGTTTCATTTTGAAGATGGTTCCAAAGTATTTTTCAATGATATCCGTCGTTTTGGTTATTTGAGTTTGGAAACTATTGAAAAATTAGAAAAAATAAAAAGTAAATACGGCATCGAGCCTCTGACAGACAATTTCACTTGGGAGAATTTTGCCAAGATTTTTGCTGGCAAAAAAAGTACAATCTTGAAAGCATTACTTTTGAATCAACAAATAATTTCTGGCCTTGGTAATATTTACGTGGATGAAACTTGTTTTGATGCAGGGGTGCGACCAGATAGGCGAGTGAATACACTGACGTTAGCAGAACTAAAAAAATTGTTTGCTTCTACCAAAAAAATAATAAAAAAAGCCGTAGAAGAAAGAGGTACGACTTTTAATAACTATTTGGACGCTGATGGTAAAAAGGGGAGCTTTGTGAAATTTTTGAAAGTTTACGGACGAGGTGGGGAAGAGTGTGTGAAGTGTAAAAGTATTTTGACAAAGACGAAAATTGGAGGTAGGGGAACGGTTTATTGTGGAGTTTGTCAGAAGTAGATGAAAGTCTTTATTTTTTCTCAAAATCTTCTTCTGTTAAATTTGCTTGGCGTAAAATGGAACGGAAAGTTCCGTAAGGTACTTCTTTCCCATGGATAGGTACAATTACATTTAAAGTAATTTTTCCTTTTTTTCTATATTTGGCGTGACTGCCTTTTTGTGAGATTAAAAAGAAGCCCTTTTGTTTGAGGACTTCCAGAATGTATTTGAGTAATATAGGCTTAGGCATATTGAAGTTTGAAAGAGACTATATCTGGTCTTTCAACTTTACTTATCTTTTTGTTTTTGGAATCTTCCAAATATAATAGCACAGCTTCCTCTAGATTTTTTAGAGCTTCTTTTTTGGTTGCACCAAAGCTGGCTACATCAACATTTAAACATTGAGAAACGTAATATTTGTCTTCTTTCCAAATTGTCGCTTTGAAGTTTAATTTATTCATATTTTTACTTTATTCATATATTTTTATTATAGAGTATTTTTGATGAAACGTCAATAAAGAGCTTATTTACTGTATTTTATTGACAAAACATTTTTTTTGTGCTACTATTTTGCACGTATAAGTCCTCGCTTTTGAGGTTTTTTTAATCTCGATGAATCGGGACAAGTTAATTATAATTTTATGGAAATTCGTAATATCGCGATTATCGCTCACGTTGACCACGGCAAGACTACCTTGACTGATGCTTTGCTACGCCAAACTGGTATGGTAGATGAAGCTAGTACTGGCAAAAGTATGGATAGTAATGTTCTAGAATTGGAACGTGGTATTACTATTTATTCAAAAAATACTTCACTTTTTTATAAAGATACAAAAATAAATATCGTAGATACTCCAGGCCATGCTGACTTCGGTTCAGAAGTAGAGCGTGTTTTGCGTTCTATTGATTGTGTGCTTCTTATCGTCGATGCTCAAGAAGGTCCAATGCCTCAAACAAAATTTGTTTTGAAAAAATCTTTGGAACTTGGTTTGAGACCTCTTGTTGTTTTGAACAAAATTGATAAACCTGCTGCTCGTCCACTAGAAGTACATGATGAAGTTTTGGAACTGTTTATGGATCTTGGGGCTACTGATGAACAAATGGATTTTCCATATTGTTTTGCTATTGGTAAACAAGGTATTGCTAAGAGAAAATTAGAAGATGAATCACAAGATATTTTTCCTCTTTTGGATATGGTATTAGAACACGTACCTGTCGCCAAACAAGATACTGGAGCTCCTCTTCGTATGCAACCATTCAATCTTGCTTACGATGATTTTGTCGGACGTCTTGCTATTGGTCGTATTTATGAAGGTACTGTCAAAGTTGGTGAAAAAGTTTTTATAAAAAATGTAAACGGTCAGTCACGTAGTGCCAACGTAACTAAGTTACAACAATTCAAAGGTTTTGATACTATGGAAGTAAAAGAAGCTTCTGCTGGAGATATTGTGATGCTTGCGGGTATTGCTGATATTGATATTGGTGAAACTATTTGTCATTCTTTGGATCAAGAAGCACTTCCAGCCATCAAAGTTGATGAACCAACTATTCAAATGGATTTTTTCGTAAATAATTCTCCATTTGCTGGTAAGGAAGGTAAATTTGTGACTACTCGTCAAATTCGTGAACGTCTTGAAAAAGAATTGGAAGTAAACGTAGGTTTGCAAGTGGATTTTGCTGATTCTGATAAATTCAAAGTTTATGGACGTGGTGAATTGCATATTGCTATTTTGCTTGAACAAATGAGTAGAGAAGGTTTTGAATTGCAAGTAAGTCAACCTCACGTTATTATCAAAGATATTGATGGTGTAAAATGTGAACCTTTTGAAGAAGTTACTGTGGATGTTCCATCAGGTTTTTCTGGTACTGTGATTGAAAAAATGGGTAAAAGAAAAGGAAACATGACTAACATGATGAATCATGGTGATCAAACTAGAATAATTTTTGAGATTCCATCTCGTGGTCTACTTGGTTATCGTAGTCAATTTGTGATGGATACCAAAGGCGAAGGTATTATGTCTAGTCAAACTGTTGGTTTCAAACCTCATGTTGGCGTAATTGAAAAGAAAGCTACTGGTTCTATGGTTTCTATGGTTGGTGGAAAAGCTCTTGGCTATTCTCTTGCCAATCTACAAATGCGTGGTGATATGTATATCGGACCAAATATTGAAGTTTATGAAGGTATGGTAATTGGTAATACCTCAAAAGGTGAAGATATGATGGTCAATCCAATAAAAGGTAAACAACTTACCAATATGCGTGCTAGTGGTACTGATGACGCTTTGAATCTTACTCCACCGATTGAAGTGAATCTAGAACGTGGTCTTGAAATGATTTCTGATGATGAATATCTTGAAATTACACCAAAGAGTATTCGTATTCGTAAACAAGTTTTGAGTGAAACTGATAGAAAGAAGTTTGGTAGAAAGTAATAAAACACAAGACAC
>JAQUAW010000010.1 GCA_028687045.1 Patescibacteria group bacterium | reverse complement strand
CTAGCTAATATTAAATGATATTTCAATTCTTCGAGTGAAGCATCAGCTTGATTGTAAAATTTTAAACTGTCCTTTAGTCCTTGTCTCCGAAATCCTTCTACAATATTGGCAGCGACAGAAGAAGCAGCTCTTTTGCTTTGACTTATAAGACCAAAAAGTTCGTCTTTGGGATAGTCTTTGGTTATTTTGTAAACGTATAAAACTAATTCATGTGATTTTTTCCAAGCCATTAAATCTGTGAATAGTTTTATTTTCATAATAGTTATTCTGCCTATTCTGCTTATTAATTTATTTTGCTTTTAAAATACTTTTCAACTCCTCCAAATCATCATTCCACTTCTCACTATCAAACCACTCTAATCCTTTGAATTGCAATTTATAAGTATCTGTAGGTCTTTGGAAAGAACCAAGATAAATATATTTTTTGTTATTTTTTTGTGCGTAGACAATTGCACTCAGCATCATCGACATACCTAAATTAGGTTTTAGGTTTTTAGGTTCTAGGTTATAGAATGGATAGCTATAATGTAATATTTCTTCAGACTCAAAACAAATAGTGTAACCAATTTTTTCTTCTGCAACTTTGTAAACAAAAAGTTTGTTAAAGTTTTGTTCTGTCGTCAAAATCTCTTTTACTTTGTTGGCTGAAAATACTCCGTCACCAAATTTGGTGTCATAAAAATCTTTGGCCAATTTGCCAATAGACCAATGGTAATCAGTAAGCGGTAAATTTTGTATTTCCAATTTCAAATTTTCTGCTTTGCGCAAGACTCTTCTGTTTTCTGACGACAATTCAAATTTAGACAAATCAATCCTTAGACTTCTGGTTTGGTTCATCATTCCTTTTTCCACTCTAGTAAAAACATAGCCTTGGTTGTAAAGACTATTGATGTTTTCGGGAGAAAAATCTTGGATTGTAGTTTCGTTCCATTTTAAATACTTGTTCATAAAGCAGAATATATAAAATAAGTTTTTATATTAGACTTAGTGTCATAAAAAACATTCCTATAGATAGAGTCAAATATATAAAAAAGGATGTTGTACTTATATTTAAAGATTTTTTTGCTAATTTTGTTTTGTCAGTTTTTTTTCTATTTATAAAAAATATAATAGCTGACAATATGGAAATATAAAAAGGTATTGTAAATAATGAGTAAAAAAATATTTCAGAAATAATTTTTGATGATATTAATGATGGTAAAAATGTTATAGGCCATGAGTAAATTCCTAGAATTTTTACAGAAGAAGCTTTTGCAAAATCAACAAATTCTTTTTTAAATTGCGTATAATCACAATAATCTTCCATAACAAAACCATGGTTCCATATCTTAAAATGTGAACAAACAAATTTACCTGTATGTGGAGGTATACCAGTGTCACCAGCACTATATGTTGGATAAAAAAATTGATTTTGTACAGTATATATTATAGGAAACAAAATAGGAAATAATACCATTATCGAGATCAAGGTTATTATTATTTTTTTTGTAGTAAATTTTTTCATAATGGTTTATTATGTGTAGAAAATATAAGTTTACTCAGTTATACATACTTGGCGAACTTACGTTCGCCAGTCCTTATTCTGCCTATTCTGCTTATAAACTTATTCTGCTTAATAAAGTGATATCCAAAGTCCAAGTAAAACAAACGCCGCATGAATAAGCCAGAAACGCATCACCGTCTTTTCTTCATTCCAACCACGCATTTCGAAGTGGTGGTGAATTGGTGCCATTTTAAAAATTCTTCTGCCCAAGAGTTGACGACCAAAAATTTGGATGACAACGCTTAAAATTTCTACATAAAAAATAAAACCAAATAAAGGCAAAAGCAACATTTGATTGAGAACTATAGTATTGATAGCCAGCAAAGACCCTAGCCCGAGCGAGCCAACATCGCCCATCTGGAAACGAGCTGGTTTGATATTGAAATAAGTATAAGTAAGTAGCGCACCAACAGTAGTGGCATTTAGAAAAGCCATTTCTTTGAAACCTGCCAACCAACTGAGAATAGTGAGGACAGCAAAAGTGATAATGAGAGATCCTCCGGCCAGTCCATCCATACCATCGGCGACATTGACTGCGTTGGCCGTAAACATAACGAAGAAAATAATGAGCGGAATAATCCACCAACCAATATTTACAAAGCCGTCAAAAGGAATGTGAATTTCGCGCCAGCTTTCACCAAGTTTGAAATAGATCCACCAAGCGGTAATGGTTCCAGCCAAGAATTGCAATAATAATTTTTCGTGCACGTGAATACCTTTGCCAGGATGACGTGAAAGAAAAGTAGAAGTACGTTTGAAAATTGACCAAGGTAAAGTGAGAGCATACCAGACGCGCATTTTCCAATCTTTGTGAACTTTGATAAGTGTCAAAATTTGTTTGAGTTTGCGACTGCGTCTTTTGTGACCATAAATATTCATGACATCGTCAATACCACCAAGTAGAGCAGCGAGAAGCATGACGCCAATTGGCACCCAAGTGAAGCGTCTTTCCCAGTTGAAAGCAATTGTGATGACAGCGACTGTCACGATGACGAGAAGACCTCCCATGACTGGCACACCTATTTTGCTTTTTCTAACTCCCATGGCTAGAGTAGCGTCATATTCCGGACATCTAGTCAGCTTGTATTTGTACATTAATTTGGTCAAAAGTGGCGCCCAAAGAAAAGCTAAAACACAAGAAACCAGACCAAAGAAAATGGCCTGTCTGAGTAGATTTAGTGATTCTAAAGGTATTAGCATAAGGGTATTCGTCAGGGTATTCGTCATCCCGAGTCGAGAATACGACGAGGGATCTTTCCTGAATACAAATTTGTTTGTATAAGAAAATAAGTAATTACAAAAACAGCTATATTCAACTAACAATCTCATCTTAGCACAAAAAAAGCCTTTAGACAAGGCTTTTTTTCACATATTTATTTTACAAATTTTTTAGTCTTCCTACAAATATCTCATTCGCACTTTTGGCTTGCAACCAAGTCCAATTGTTTTCAGCTGTTTTTTCTTGTTCAAGCCACTTTTGTTCGAGAATATTTTTGTTTTCGTCAATGATTTCAATTTGGCCACGTCTGACACCATGATTGTATTGTCCATCGCTTGGCCACTTGTAAGCGTGAATATAGTTTATAGTTTTGTCAGTGACACTTTCGACAAACATGATATGATTGTAATCTTGTTTTGGTCCACTGCCAAGAAAAATAATAAAATCATTGGCTTCCACTTCTTTCAAATTTATTTTTTTACTATTAATTTCGTGAGCCAGAGTCGTGACGCCACAATTTTCAGCTGGACGTAATTTGGCAATCATCTTTCTAACGACACTTTTGGCGAGAGGAAAGTGAATAATTTGTTTTAGTTTTTTATTTTTTTTATCTTGCGTCAAAGCATCTAGAATGTGATAAACGAAACCAGAGCAGTCAACCCCAAGATTATTATTTACCAAAAATTCTTTTATTTTTTCAGCTGGCAAATTGCCCAAGTCAATTTTTTCTTTGAGAGAAATTATTTGTAGTTCTTCCTCAATACTTTCAGGACTACCTTTGCCGATGAGAACAGCGAGAGCACCACGGATTTGTGATCTTCGATTATTGAAGTAAGGACAGGTTATTGTCGTATTGCCAACTTTTAGATTTAAATAATGTTCAATCATTTTCGAAACCATTCCTTGCTTGCCCGCCGTTTGGGAGGGTTCCTCATTCCTCATTCCTCTTACAATTTTTGTGCCGTTTTCGTTAAATTTTTCGTGTTCTTTCATAATTGAAGAGTTACTTTGGATTCTAAGCAGGTCTGAATTTTCTTTGTCATTGTCGTATTTAATAACTATGAAATTTTCTTTTTCAAGTTTTGATTTTATATTTTCAGTATCAATATTTTCTTGTGATTTGCGTAAAATTATTTGGGCACCATCAGTAATCGCAATCAATTTTTTATTTTCCAAACTTTCACCAAGTAAAGCTAATAGATGAGCTTCAAAAGTGGTGATTTCATTTTCTGATTTTTTATTTTGCATTTGCAACTGTGATTCAAAAGTTGTATTAGCAGGTTGGCGAGCATTGATTTCTATCAAATATAATTTGTTTGTTTTTGTTTCCCAAATAATATCTACTCCAAAAAGTCCACGCCAATTTTCTCTTCTCAATCTTTTACCAATGGCTTCTACAATTTCTTGGTATTGTTTTAACAAATTTTCATTTAATAATTTGTGTGCTAGACCCCAATCATTACCAATCGTGGCAAATTTGTTTTTGGTAAAAGGTTCAAGTCCTGTAATTTGGTAATTTATATTGCCAAGCATTGTTTCTTTGTCTGTGACAACATTGTTGTTTGTAAGCAAAATACCTTCAACAAATCTGCTGGTTTTGCAATCACGTTTAGGAAATTTATTTTTTATTTCATCTAGTTGTTTTTTTGATTCAATAAGCATTGTGCCACTGCCAGTGTGTGATTGATTAAATTGTAAGATAAATTTTTTATCATTAAATTTTATATTTTCACAAATGTCTATTTGGACATCAGGAAAATATTTACTGTCTTCTGCTAACCAATTTACACTAGAAATTTTTTGTTCTACTTTGTTTGCCAAAGTAGCACTAGGGTTTAATAATTTCCAATTATTTTCAGCACAAATTTTTTCTATTTGTGTAGTTGGTTTAAAAACCAGTATTTGGGGATCAATAATTTTGTTTATAAAATTTTTGCTTTCAGATTTTTCCAAAAGTTCCCAAGTATCTATTTGTTTTTCAGCTTCAATTAGCAAAATGTTGTTTTTGTCTTTGGCTATCTGCTTGGCAAAGTCGCAACTATTTGAGATAATATAATAGTTAGGATTAGACAAGTCAAAACCAGTGGCACGTTCGATGTCACGGGTGACGTAGATAATATTTTTGTTTAGTAATTTTTGCATAATCTAATTTATTGATGATATAGCAAAATTATAGTGTAAAAGTGTAAAATAATCAAGTTGCATTTATGCCTGAAACAATAAGTTCAAGTGAAAAATTAGAAAATTTAGAATCAGAAGAACATGATGTTGATCCTGTTATTCGTGCTATGTACAGTTTGCCTGGTAGTGATTTTACGCAGGAAGATGTGGACAGATATGAAGAAGGTGTAGAAAAATTTAGAATAAATTTACAAGGTAAAAAAAGAAAGGAGTGGGGAAAAAAATTGTCAGACGTCTTAAGGCAAAATATATATAGTGATGATCAATGGGTTCGTAGGGATAGTATAAGAATGTGTTTGTACATACCAGAAAATCAGAGATTAGAATTTTTAAAAAAAGGAGTTCGTGATTATAACTATTATGTTTTTAAAGATTCTATTAAGATGAGCAAACATCTTTCTCAAGATGATTTATTATCATTTATATTATTTGTATTAGATATTACTGTAAGCGATTCATCTTTTAGTGCTTTGTATGTTGTATACATGTTGCAATTTTTGAAGAATAAGGACAAAAAAGTAGAGGTGTTAAGACAAATACAACAATATGTAGATGATGGTAGAATTGATTCACAGTTTGATAAATTAAATTTGGAAGATTGGGAACATGATTTGGAACCAAGCATTGAGATTGATAAAAATGTAAGAAAAAAAGAGTATTCCGATGTATTAAAAGATGTTGAACATGGTTTATCAAGCAACGATTTTGGTGAAATAAAAAAAGCTGCTGAGAAAATTTGCGATGTTCCTTCAGATCAAGAATTACGATTGAAGAAAAAATTAATTTCAATAATAAAAAATTTTTCAAATAGTGATGATCAAACAGTAAAATTACAATCTATATATTTGATTAATTTGGTTGGTAATAAGGGAATAGTAGATAAAGTGATGTCTTTTTTTAGACATGGTATAAATGATGAACAAGAAGAATCTATTGATTTAGATTTGGAACAGAGTTTAAAAGATTTAGCAAAATATAGTGATCTATATAAAAGTTTTGTTCCTCTTAAAGAAGGTGATGATGAAACAAAATTTGTAGTCAGATCTAAACAAAATAAGACTGGACCTCGTACAATTTTACTTGATAAGGTACCAGGTACAGGTAAAGATGAAGATTTAAAAATTGAAGATTTGGAAAGTTTAAAAGGTAAGGTAATCATCAGAGAATTGCCTATTTACGCTGTGGAAGCTTGGAAAAAAGCTTATGAATCTTACGGTTTTTGGAATTCCAAAGGATTTGATTACGTTCCTATTGAACCAATTGTTAATATTTCACCAAATTTAAAAGGAATACATGTTGATGTATATACAGGTGTTATTCAAGGACCATCTGTTTTTAGATGGAAAGAAAAAAAAGATTTATCTCCTAAAAATACTGATCATTATCTATTTTCTAAAAAGATAGATGAACAAATGGAATCAATAAAAAATGCTTTGCAAGAATTAGGAATTAGTCATGGACACATTCATGAAGGAAATTTTGTACTTTTATTTTATAAAGATAAAGAAGGTAACCCCGATTTGACGCGTTGTCCACGAGTTTATTTGATTGATTTTGACGAAGCTGTTTTAACACAATAAAAATAATATTTTTTATGGATACAATATACACAACTCTCAAAAAATTTGGCAAAGTAAAATTAAACGAGCCAATGTCCAAGCATACTACTTTCAAGCTTGGTGGCCCTGCTAAATATTTCATCACAATTGACAAAAATGAAAAGCTTGTAGAAGTTCTCAATTTTTTGCGTGAAGAAAATGTGGAATATGTTATTCTTGGTGGTGGAAGCAATGTGCTTTGTACTGATAAAGAATTGGATGGTGTGGTGATAAAAATTGCTAGCTCAGAAATAAAACAATTAGAAAATAATATTTTACAAGTAGATGCTGGTTGTATCACTGTAGCTGTGGCTCGTGAAAGTGTCAGACTTGGGCTTACTGGATTTGAATGGGGGATAGGAGTTCCTGGGACAATCGGTGGAGCTGTGCGTGGTAATGCTGGTGCTATGGGAGGTGACATGAAAGGCAATATCGAAAGGGTAGAAGTCTATCGTCAAGGTGAAATTTTGGAATTGACAAATGAAGAGTGTGGATTTGCTTATCGTGAAAGTATTTTCAAACTTAACAATGACGTAATCTTGCGAGTTTGGTTGAAACTAGAAAAGAGTAGCGAAGAAAGTAAAGACTTGATGAAGAAGGCTCTTGAAAATATTCAATATAGAAATTCTACACAGCCACAAGGTTTTGCTTCTTCAGGCTGTATTTTCAAAAATGTAATAGTCAACCTGCCTGCCGGACAGGCAGGAAGCCAAAAGCCAAAAGCTAAAAGCCAGGATATCCCACAAGAATTTTTGGATAAAGGTGTGATATCTGCTGGATGGTTGGTAGATAACGCTGGGTGTAAAGGACTTCAGATAGGCAAGGCTCAAGTTAGTGAAAAACATGCCAATTTTATTGTGAATTTGGGTGGGGCTACTGCTGAAGATGTCAAAAATCTTATTGATGAAGTAAAAGAAAAAGTGTATAATAAATTTAAGATAAACCTGGAGACTGAAGTGCAAGAAATTGTCTTTTAAATACGTAATAATATATAAGTAGATTAATTAATTTAATTGTAAAAATATGACAACAAATATAAAAGCCACAAACATAGAACTTACAGAAGCAATAAAAGAATATGCTTTGGAAAAAGTAGAAGCTTTGACTCATTATTTTGATAATATCCAAAGTGCTGACATTGAAGTCGGTATGGACAAACAAAATAAAGAAAAACCTTTTTTTGCAGAAGTAAATTTGTCGGTTCCTGGAAGACTACTTAGAGTAAGTAAGAATTCTGAAGATTTGTACAAAGCAATTGATAAAGTAAAAGATCATTTGAAAGTAGAACTTGAAAAAATGAAAGGCAAAATGAGAGACAAAGATAAAGAAAGTCTTAGAAATAACAAAGGTTACCAGGAATAACTATATGGTTTTTAGTGAAGCACAGCATTCTCAGGAGGAAAAACAAAGTTTATTAATAGCTTTGGAGGCAAAACGAGTTGAACTGGAGTCTTTTGGTGACGTAATCATAGAAAATGAAGGACATAAAACTTATCTTTTGGGTAATTTGTCTTTTGACTTGGTAGAATTTTTTAAGGCTAAGGATGTAAAAAAAGACAGAGGTTTTGTACGTGCTACCGAAAGTTATGTTGGTACTACTGGAGGTGATAGTCAATTTGTGAGAAGTAAAAAACAAATTTTGGAAACTATGCATCGCACTATACCAAATATTTTGCGTGATTTAATGCATAACAAAATTGGTATGGGTGATGAAGGCTTGGCTGTGGTGATACGAGATACTCGTAAAATAGTTGAAGGATTATTAAGATTTTATTAATTTTATTTTTTATGTCTGAAACAGAAAGAAGAGGTTTTGTGCCAACAGTTATAAAAGGTGGAAAAAAAGAAACTCAAGAGAGTTCTTTTAGAATTTATGATCAAATTAGTGAATTGCTCAAAAAAATTTATGATGATGAAATAATAAAAACTATTCAAGAAAAATACTGGTTGAATGTACATGATGTTTATGGAAAAGAATTGGAAATTCCAAATATGGAGAAAATGTTAAAATTGTCTGCTTATGCTGAAGCAGAGTTGCGCCAATATTTTCAAAGTATTTTTGATAAATTTCCTAGTTTAAAACTTAGAGTAGAGAATTTGTCACTTGATAATTTAGTAGATGATACTGTTGAGGATCCTCGTGGTTTTTCTAAATTAACTGTAACTAGTTATAAGAGTGTAAAAGAATATAAAGATGCACAAAGAAAAGAACGTTTGTCATCACCTGATAAATTTAGAATAGATCCTAAAGCTAAGAAAATTGTATCGGATGTTTCTGAAATTATGTCTATAGTTTTGGAGGTACAAGCTGATTTGGAAAAATTGCGAAATTTAATTATAGATAAAAGCACGTTGGACAGAAGAGATTATTCTGAAGCCGTTGATGATATTATAATCAATTATGGTTTTATTGGTTTCTATATGAAGGATTTAAAAGAACAATTAGCATAATAATTTATGATTAAGTCAATATATGTGAGTACTATTCATCTAATTGATTTTTGTAAAATATTTTAGTCTAGACAAAACCTACAAAAGCTGGTACAATGCCCCAGCTTTTTGAAAGTAAAAATTAAGTTAGAATAATGCATTGTAGTGTAAGAACGCCTTCAAAAAGATGTTTATAAATAGAACAGAGCTTGCAGGGTCTACAGATTCTTCGCTCCGCTCAGAATGAATAAAAAAATATGTCATTTCTAGAAAAAATATTTCCTGATGGAAACAAAAAAGAGCTCAAAAAAATGCAACCAATTGTTGAGGCTGTCAATGCTCTTGAAGCTGAATATGAAAAATTGTCAGATGAAGAAATAAAAAATAAGACAGTAGAATTTAAGCAAAAATTAAAAGAAGGTAAAAAACTTGATGATATCTTGCCGGAAGCTTTTGCGACTGTCCGTGAAGCTGCCAAGCGTACACTAGGTATGCGTCATTATGATGTGCAGATTATTGGTGCTGTTGCTTTGCACAAAGGTAAGATTGCTGAGATGCGTACTGGTGAAGGTAAAACACTTACTTCTACTTTGCCAGTTTACTTGAATGCTTTGGAAGGCAAAGGCGTACATGTTGTCACTGTCAATGATTATTTGGCTAAGCGTGATGCTGTCTGGATGGCAAAAATTTATGACTTTTTAGGTTTGTCTGTTGGTGTAATCCAAAACCAACGTGTATCTTTTGTTTATGATTCATCTGTTGTTCGTCCAGAAGAAATTAGTGCTGAAGAAATTGAATTGGAAAGTTTCAAAGTAGAAAATGAATTCTTGCGTCCATCTTCTCGCAAAGACGCTTATGCTTGTGATATCACTTATGGTACCAACAATGAATATGGTTTTGATTATCTTCGTGACAACATGGTACAGACAATAGAAGAAATGGTGATGCGACCAGGACATGAAATGCATTATTGTATCATCGATGAAATCGATTCTATTTTGATTGACGAAGCTCGTACTCCTCTTATTATTTCTTCTGCCGCTGAGGAAGCCACTCAACAATATTATCAATTTGCTTCTTGGGCTAAACAATTAAAAGAAAATGAAGATTATAATGTTGACGAAAAATTGCGTGCTTCTACGTTGACAGCTGTTGGTATTACCAAATTTGAGAAGTGGCTTGGTGTAGAAAATCTTTATGTTGAAGGTGGTATTTCACTTGTACATCATATTGAGCAAGCTCTCAAAGCTGAAGTACTTTTCAAACGTGACAAAGATTATATCGTAGACAATGGTGAAATAATTATTATTGATGAATTCACTGGTCGTAAAATGCCAGGTCGTCGTTATTCCGAAGGTTTGCATCAAGCAATTGAAGCCAAAGAAAATGTCAATATACAACGTGAAAGTAGAACTCTTGCTACTATTACTTTCCAAAATCTTTTCCGCATGTACAAAAAATTGTCTGGTATGACTGGTACTGCCAAGACTGAAGAAGAAGAATTTTATAAGATTTATGCACTGGAAGTTTTAGTTGTTCCTACCAACAAATCTGATGCTCGTACAGATTTCCCTGATAGAATTTATCGTACAGAAAATGGTAAAAACAAAGCCATTGTGGAAAAAGTAAAAGAATGTCAACAAAAAGGTCAACCTGTACTTATTGGTACAATTTCAGTTGAAAAAAATGAAGTTTTGAGTCAGTATCTGACTATTAATGGGATTCAACATGAAATTTTGAATGCCAAGAATCACGAACGTGAAGGTGAAATCATTGCTCAAGCTGGTCGTCCTTCTGCTGTGACTTTGGCTACCAATATGGCTGGTCGTGGTGTGGATATCAAGCTTGGTGGTGTACCTTTTGATAATGTTAATTTTGAAAAAATAAGAAATGCTGGTGGACTTTTTGTGCTTGGTACCGAGCGTCATGAATCTCGTCGTATTGATAATCAGCTTCGTGGTCGTAGTGCTCGTCAGGGTGATCCTGGTGAAACACAATTTTTTGTTTCAACTGAAGACGACTTGATGCGTATCTTTGCAGGGGACAGACTCAAAAATGTGATGACACGTTTCAATGTTCCAGAAGACATGCCGATTGAACAGAAATTTATTACCAAGATGCTTGAAGGTGCTCAGAAAAAAGTAGAATCACATCACTTCGATACACGTAAACATTTGCTTGAATATGATGATGTTTTGAATAAACAACGTAGTGTTATCTACAAAAAACGTCGTCATGTTTTGAATTTGTCAGAAAAAGAAATGAAAGGTATTGTGTTGGAAGCAAAAGTTGTAGAAAATGAAAAAAATGTTAACGAAGAATTTGTATTAGAAAATAATGTTGAAGTAAAAGTTGAAAAAGAACAATCTCTTTCACTGCATGATATGATCATGGAAATGATTGAAAGTGAAATAGAATTTATTGTTTCTTTTCATACCAATACTGAAGATGATACTCAGTGGAATGTAGAAGAAGTTTATGAAACTGTCAAAACTATTTTTCCACTTACACCAGAAGACAAAAAAACAATTTTGGATTTTGGCAAAGACACTGGCGATCAAAACATTAGTGAAGTGGAGCGTCGTGACAAGTTGGTAGAATTTTTGCTTGCCAAAGCTCGTCATGAATATGGTGAAATGATAAAAAATATTCAGGATCAAATTGCTACTGATGAAAATAAAAATAATATCATTGTAGAGCTTCAAAAAAGTGTTTTAATTCGTACTATTGATAATCTTTGGGTAGATTATTTGGTAGCTATTGATTACTTGCGTACAGGTATTGGTTTACGTGGTTATGGTCAACGTGATCCATTGGTTGAATACAAACAAGAAAGTTTTCATCTTTTCAATCAATTATTAGCTAACATTCAAAAAGAGGTTGTTTATACATTCTTTAAAATTAACATCGGTTTGCAACTAGCCCCAAGTATTATGGCGACAGACAAAATGACCTTGAAGGGTGCTGAAAAAACAACCAATGCTGAAGCGGGGATTGTGGAAGGCAAAGTTCTTGATGAAGAAGGACATAAAGTAGGAAGAAATGATCCTTGTCCATGTGGAGCGACAAAGTCAGATGGAACTCCAAAAAAATATAAACATTGTCACGGTAAATAAATATTGTTTAAAAGACAAACAGAGCGGAATCCGCCTTGGGTGGATGAAAAGTGGAAATAAATATAAAAAGTGTCATGGAGCGTAAGAATTAATAACTAACAATTAATAATTATTAATTAATAATGAACAAATAATATTTGTAAATGCACAGAGGAATGACAAGCGCCAGCTTGTCCTGTAAAATAAAGAAATGTTTTTTATGAATTATTTTGTCGAAATTAAAAATAGCAAAATAAATGGTAAAGGTTTGTTTTCTTTGAAAGATTTTTCAAAAGGTGAAGAAATTTACGTTTTGAAAAAAGGAAGAATAATTACTGCAAAGGAAATTGAAAACTTGTCGGATTTAGAAAAATTACATTTGGATAAAATAGGGGATGATCAATTTGAAATTATTGAAGAACCTGGTTGTTATATAAATCATTCTTGTAATTCTAATGTTGAAGAAAAAAATAGAAAAGGAATTGCACTTAGAACAATTAAAAAAGGTGAAGAAATTACAATTGATTATGAAAAAATAGCTTACCTTGAAGAATCTTTTGAATGTCATTGTGGCGTTGAAAAATGTAGAAAGAGTGTTAAAGGAAAAGTTTAAATTTTACAATTTGGTTAAACAAAAACTCTCGTCAAAAACGAGAGTTTTTTATTTACAAAAAGTTTCATACTAAAATACTCAAATTTTGGCTAAACCATTGACTTTTTGGCTGTTTTTTGCTATTATCCGGCCAATCCCGCACGTCCGCGGGTAGGAGGGTACCATGGTCGGATCTACCGACTATAGCGGTTTGTCGTTTTCGCTTATTTTCGTTATAGCTCTCATTTGGGTGTTGCTTCAGCGACCCCACGTGTGAGAGATGACGACGATTCGAACCAACAACCGCGACGCGCCCGGATCCAATCCGGGCGCGCCTTCACTTCATACACTGATTTTATTGAGTTTAAAAAGATTATACTGATTATTATGACAGCTTTGGCTGTCTTTTTTTATTGACATTTAGCCAAAAAGTATGTTATAAGATAGGCATCTCAATTTAGGGAGGTTGAGATTGTTGAGACGAATTTTCCGTCTCCCGTTGTTTGTTTTGATGCCCTTCCGAAAGGTTGTGGCTCAAGACAAGAACGTGAGACACACTGAGATTCTCGCGGCCTTTCGAGGTCGCGTGGGTCTCAATTTTTCTCATCCAGAAACTCGAAAGTTTGCGCTACTCCGTCAGAAGGGTAGCGCGCGACGGTCTATTGTGCACCGTCGTTGAATTTGAGTTTCTTGTACACCCTCGCTCGGCATCACGCCGGGCGGGGGAAAGGATCTTTTGTGGAAATTACAAATGACAGAATTTAAATTTCAAATAAATTTGAAAATCCAGTCTAAACTGGATTTTTTATTAAATCATCCATTGTTGTTTTATCTTTTTTTGACCATTCAGATATCTCCCAAAGATAATGATAGCTTTCAGGTTCTGTATCATGTTGATAAAAAGAATTTATTCTATCAAAATTTAATCCTTTGTTTAATTCATAATCATTTATTACTTCCCAAACAGAAGGCATTATATCTTTGTATATCTCACCCCATTCTATAGTAGATTTTTTTGTTTTATCATTATCTTTCCACCAAAATTTGGCCAAAGGTTTGGGTAATTGAAAAATTAAGACAATTTTTCTTTGGTCTGCTTTATTTTTGAATCCATGAGTTTCTAAAAATTGTTTAGCCGATGGTCCATAAGTTATTTTGAAACTAGGTATATCTAATTGTTTGGCAGATAAAAAATCAAGTATTTTTTTTGGTATTGGTTTATTCTCTAATTCATATGTTGCTAATAAATCAAGTATTTCTTTTTTAAATTTGTCATGTAATTCTGCACAGAATAATCTGGTTTTATTAAGAGCTCCAAGTAGAGCTTCATCCAATTGTTCTTCATCAAATAGTTCTTCTATTTTTGGTCTTTGAAGTTCTAATTTCTTTTTTATATTATCAATAGTTTCTAAATCCCAAATGTCTTCTTGAAAACGTAGTCCTTCTTGTCTACGCATATTAGAGTATTTTCCTGGAGTATTAAATTGCATATCTATAATTTATAAAAATTAGTCAATTCTATAATAATTATATCAATTTTAGTTTCTTTTTGAAAGAAAGTATTATTTTCAAAGCGTATTGCTAAGTAGAGCTCTTCAGACTGTCAAGCCTTTATTGTTACTAACTAATCTTGACGTTTCCCTTAAAAACAAGTACAATAGTGACCGCTTGGATAGAGTTATTTTTTACCAGCAATTTTAGAATTACAAATAATATTTTCGGCTGTGCCGTGATTAGCTAAACATTATGACAAAAGCAAATATCCGTGGGAAAATAAGATGGGGAATTTTTGGAATCATCGTTTTACTTTTTGTATCGAGTGTTTTCGTTGCTCCAAAATTTTTTAACAAAGGAATCGATTGGGCAAACAATACAATACATTTAGGTTTACCTCATATAGTAGAAAAAGATTTTCGTTTGGGTTTAGACTTGCAAGGTGGCGCACATCTTGTTTATGAAACAGATACTAGTAGTATTACTCCTGGTGAAGAAGCCTCTGCTGTGGAAGGTGTTCGTGATGTTATTGAAAAAAGAATAAATGGTATTGGTGTTTCAGAAGCACAAGTTCAAACTACTCAAGTTGGTGAAGCTCGTCGTATTATTGTAGAATTGCCAGGTATCTCTGATGTTAGTCAAGCTATTTCTATGATTGGTGCTACACCAATTTTGGAATTTAAAGAATTAAATGATACACCTGCTCGTGAATTGACAGCTGATGAACAAAAACAACTAGATGAATATAATAAAGATGCCAAAACAAAAGCTAATGATTTACTTAAAAAAGTAAAGAGTGCTACAAAATTTGAAGATGTTGCCACTGAAAGTTCTGAAGATGAAACAAGTAAAAATAATGGTGGTTATTTGAATTATGTAAGTAGTCAATCACAATATCCAGAATTATATGCTTGGGCAGAAACTGCCAAAGAAGGTGATATAAGTAAAACTTTGGTAAGTAGTACTGAAGGTTTTAATATTTTAAAAAAAGGTGCTGAACGTGATGGTGCCAAAGAAGTTGCTGCAAGTCATATTTTGATTTGTTACAAAGATGCTCAAAATTGTAATAGTGATAAATATTCAAAAGAGGAAGCTTTGGTAAAAGCTCAAGAAATCTATGATCAAGCAACTGCTGATAATTTTGCTCAACTTGCCAAAGATAATTCTACTGATCCAAGTGTCGCTCAAAATTCTGGTGATTTAGGTTGGTTTGGTGCTGGTCAAATGGTGCCTACTTTTGAACAAGCTGTTTTCGATGCTGAAAAAGGTCAAATTATTGGACCGGTAGAAACTGACTTTGGTTATCACATAATTTACAAAACAGATGAAAGAAGTACAAAAGAATTTGAACTTTGGAGAATTTTGGTAAATACTCAATCTGCTACAGATATTTTACCTCCACAAGATCCTTGGAAAAATACAAATTTATCTGGTAAAAATTTGAAGCGTTCAGAAGTCGTAAGTGATCAACAAACAGGTGCTGTTCAAGTAGCTTTGAATTTCGATGATTCTGGAAAAGATTTGTTTGCAGATATTACCAAACGTAATGTTGGTAATCAAGTTGCGATATTTTTGGATAATGAGATTATCAGTGCTCCTACTGTACAAACATCTATTACTGATGGTCGTGCTGTCATTACTGGTAATTTTACTTTGCAAGAAGCAAAATTACTTTCACAAAGACTTAATGCTGGTGCTTTGCCAGTTCCTGTAAATTTGATTTCACAACAAACTATTGGGGCTACTCTTGGTGCTAAATCTGTTCAAGCAAGTTTGTTTGCTGGTGTTGTAGGTGTCTTACTGGTGATGATTTTCATGTTATTTTATTACAGATTACCAGGACTTTTATCAGTAATTGCTTTATCTGTATATATTACCCTTACTTTGGCTATTTTCAAGCTTATTGGTGTTACTTTGACTTTGGCTGGTATTGCAGGTTTCATTTTATCTATTGGTATGGCAGTTGACGCTAATGTCCTTATTTTCGAACGTCTTAGAGAAGAACTAAAAGAAGGTAAGAGTCTTAAAGCTGCTGTTGAAGAAGGTTTCAAACGTGCTTGGTCTTCTATACGTGATGGAAATGTTTCTACTTTGTTGACTTGTGTTTTACTTATTTGGTTTGGTACAAGTTTTGTACAAGGTTTTGCTGTAACTTTAGGACTCGGTGTCTTATTGTCTATGTTTAGTGCTATTACTATTACTAGAGTAATGCTTAGATTTGTAGTACCTTGGTTCAAAAAACGTGATGGTGGTTGGTTGTTTTTGGGTACTTTTAAAGAAAATAAATAATAAAAATATGATTAATATTGTCGGAAAAAGAAAAATATTTTTTAGCATTTCAAGTTTATTAGTAGGTTTGAGTATCTTATTTGTTGTACTTTTTGGACTTAAACCAGGTATTGATTTTACAGGTGGAGCACTTATGGAAATAAGTTTCACTGGAGAGAGACCTGTAATGAGTGATATACAAGCAGAATTTGCTGATAATACTTATGGTAATGTTATAGTTCAACCAACTGAAAGCAATAGTTATATTTTGAAAATGCGTTTTATTTCTGAAGAAGAACACAAAGCTATTTTACAAAAATTGCGTGATAAATTTGAAGTAGTAAATTCAGTAGATAATAGTGGTGTAGCTGTAATTAATGATGATAGTGTTTCAAAATTAGTGAATATTCAAGCTGCTGAAGTAAGTACTACTTCAGAAACTTCTACTAGTACATTATCAGAAAATAGATTGATAGAAGATAAAATTGAAACTATTGGACCTGCTATTAGTTCACAATTGCAACAACGTTCTATGGAAGCTGCTATTGCTGTAGTTATTGCCATAATTTTGTATGTTGCGTATGCTTTTCGTAAAGTTACTAAACCTGTTGCTTCTTGGAAATATGGTGTTACAGCTGTGATTGCTCTTATCCATGATGTGATGATTACCATAGGTGTCTTTGCTTTACTCAGTCATTTTTATGGTGTAGAAGTTGATATACCTTTTGTGGTTGCTATCCTTACTATTTTTGGTTATTCTGTCAACGATACTATTGTGGTGTTTGATCGTGTTCGTGAAAATTTGATAAAATATGGTTATGAAAAATTTGATGAAATTGTCAATAAAGGTGTCAACGAAACAATTTTTCGTTCAATAAATACTTCCTTTACTACATTATTAGTATTGGTTGCATTATTTTTCTTTGGTGGTGCTTCTATTCATTATTTTGTATTAGCTCTTATTATTGGTATCTCTTTTGGTACTTATTCATCTATATTCTTGGCTAGTCCTTTGTTGGTAGTTTGGCAGAAGATGGCTAAGAAATAAGGAATAAGAATTAAGAAATAAGTAGTGAGTAATAAGATGTAAGAAGTAACGATTGATTTATATAGAATAAAAGATCCTCAATATTTTGAGGATTTTTTTTTGGAAAAGAAGATTAGATTTGTTACAAAAAAAATGTAAAAGTATGATTGTTTATAAAATACTTATAGTTTTGCTTCCTCGTAATTTCATTTTGTGTTATAATGAAAGTAATAATTAAAATTTGAATATGAGTGATGAAATTTTACAACACCTTATTACTATTTTGGTAATAATATTGTTATGTCTAGTGTATTTTGCGGGTTACATCGCAGGGTCACATGGCTGGTATATCTTGTTTATTGGTTTATTAGTTTTGTATCCACTTATTCATAAATTGTTAAATGTCTAGTTTATGGATAGTTTTTCTTTTGTTAATTTTTTCAATATTTTAGCTAATTTTTTTGCTCAGCCAACTTGGATGATTGTCACTCAATTATTTGCTATTTTTGCTTGGATTATTTTTGTTTGGTTGTTGGCTTTTGCTATTGTGGCTTTTTATTCTGGGCATATTCAAGAAACAAAAAATACCAAAGATTGGAAGTATGTACTTTTGGCAATAGATATTCCACCACAAAATGTGCAAACACCTTTGGCTGTAGAACAATTATTTTCACATCTAGCCGGTGCTTTTGATAAGCCTGGGTTTTATGACAAGTTTAGAAAAGGCTACAAACAAAAATGGTTTAGTATGGAGATAGTTGGTATAGAAGGTTACATACAATTTTTGGTTTGGACAGAATCTGAGTTTAGAGATTTAGTTGAGGCTTCTATTTATGCGCAGTATCCAGACTCTGAAGTGACTGAAGTCGAAGATTATGTAACTTCTGTTCCACAAAAATATCCTGATAGTGATTATGATATTTGGGTAGGGGATTTTAGTTTGGCTGAAGATTCTGCTTTTCCTTTACGTTCTTATCGTGAATTTGAACATAATATTTCCAAAGATACTGTACTCAAAGATCCTATGGGTACCTTTTTGGAGAGTTTTGCTCGTCTTGGTCCTGGTGAACAAATGTGGTTTCAAATTTTGGTAAAACCTATTGGTAATGATTGGAAAGAAAAAGCTATTAATAAAATAAAAAGTATAATTGGTGAAAAGACTGCTAGTAAAAAGAGTCCTTTGTCTTTTGTTACTGATAATTTTTTGACTAAAGAAGTTTTTAAGGGTTTTGAAGAAATTAGCGCTCAGGTCACAGGGGGAGCTAGAAGTGAAGGTGGTGATTCTTCAGACAAAAAAGAAGAAAAAAATCAATTGAGATATTTGACACCAGGACAGATGAAAGTCGTAGAAGATATGGAGAAAAAAATATCTAAAATAGGTTTTGAAACAAAAATGCGCGCTGTGTATGTAGCTAGAAAAGAAGTCTTTAAAACAGAGAGGGGTGTTGCTATTTTGAAAGGTGCTATCAATCAATTCAATAGTCCAACTTCCAATTCTATTGTAGAAAAATCTTCTTCTTCCTCACGTAATCCTGTAAAAAAAGGTCAAAAACAGACAGATTTTTTGAAAGCTTATTCAAAAAGAAAAATAGGTTTTGCTTCTCCATCTTTTGTTTTGAATATTGAAGAGTTGGCTACGCTTTGGCATTTTCCAATGTCTCATGTCAAAACTCCTATGGTAGAAAAAGTTAAAACTAGAGTAACCGAACCTCCAGCTGGATTGCCAATGGATAATTTGCCGGTAGTATCTGCAGAATCAACAAATAAAAGCTCAACCGAAAATGGAAATAGACCTAGTATAAAAAATGATATGGGCGAAGAAATTTATTTTGATGACTTTTAAAACGCAGATCATTGCGGATAAATTTAGGGGGGGATTATGAATAATTTTTTAAAATCAAAAAGCAGAACATTTTTTTTGTTCTGCTTTTCTTTTTTGTTGGCTATAATTATAATTTCTATTTTTGATTTTAGTTTTTCTTGGTTGTTTTTATTGACTAGTATTGTAGTTTTATTTTCCTTGTTGATTATATTTTGGAAAAATATTTTTGGTAGATTTGTTTTGTTGTGTTTTTTATTTTTTATTTTTGGTTTGCTTCGTTATTTAGTGACTATACCTCAAAATAATAATAAAAATTTGTTGTATTATGTGGGTAATACCAAAGTTGTAGAAGGTTTTGTTAGTTCTGAACCAGACATTCGTCTAGATGGTGTGCGTTATATTGTTTCTGCCCAATTTATTTCTGACAAAAAAAATAATCAATTAGCCTATAAAAAGAACAAAGTACAAGGTAATTTTTATTTTAAATCAACTTTGTATCCACGTTATGAATATGGTGACAAATTACGTCTGACTTGTCTTTTGAAAAAACCAGAGCCTATAGAAGATTTTCAGTATGATAAATATTTAGCACGTTATGGTGTTTTTGTGGATTGTACACCTAGTAAAATTGAAAAAATAGGGGAGGGCGAAGGTAATTCTTTTTTAAAGGGAATATTTCAAGTAAAAACGGTTATTGCCAACAAAATCAATAGATTATGGCATGAACCTTATGCCAGCTTTATGGCGGGGCTTTTGTACGGTTACAGAGGTGGTCTGGGAACTTTGAATGACTTGTTTAGTCGGACAGGTGTGACTCATATTGTGGCTATTTCTGGTTATAATATTACGATTATTTCGACTATTCTCATTGCTTTGTGTGTGAATCTTTATATTCCTCGCAAAAAAGCTTTTTGGTTTATTGTCTTTGGTATTATTGTTTTTATAATTTTTGCAGGGGCTAGTGCTTCTGTTGTACGAGCTGGTTTTATGGGAGTACTAGTTTTACTTACTAAACAGATTGGTCGTAAAGCCAAAATTTCCAATGTTATGGTTTTGACAGCCACACTTATGGCTTTGCAAAATCCTTATATTTTAGTTTGGGATGTTGGCTTTCAACTTTCTTTCATTTCTACTTTAGGACTTATTTATATTGTACCTATTATTGAAAAAAATTTTGCTAAGATGCCAGAAATTTTTGGTATCAAAGAATCATTAATAACAACATTAGGTGCTATTACCGCTACTTTGCCACTTATTTTATATCAATTCAATCGCTTGTCTATTGTTTCTCCTCTAGTCAATATTTTTATTTTGTGGATTTTGCCTTGGATTATGTTTGCTGGTTTTTTTGTGGTAGTTCTGAGTTTTATTTTTTTACCTTTGGCAGAAGTTTTGTCTTGGTTAGCTTTTATTATGATGAAGTATATTGTGGTAGTGGTAACATTTTTTGCTAATTTATCTTTTGCAGTGATTGATCTTACATTTTCCTTGTGGATGATGATTATATTTTATTTATTAATAATTTTTTGGGTTTATAAACATTCTAAAACTAAGAAAATATGAAAAAAATGCAACTAGTTCTTTTGTTAATTTTAGTAATTATTTGTGGAATGATTTTTTTTGTTAAAAAAAATAAAGTAGTAGAAAATATCCAACAAGTTGCTGGTGAAAATATTACTAATTCTGTTGGTTTAAAAGTAACTTATTTAGATGTTGGTCAGGGAGATGCTAGTTTTATTGAATTTCCAGATGGTGAACAAATGTTGGTAGATTGTGCTATTGATGGTCGTATTTTGGAAGCTTTGGGTAGGGTAATGCCATATTATGATCATGATATTGATTATTTGTTGATAACCCATCCTGATACGGATCATTATGGTGGTTGTACAGAAGTTTTGAATCGTTTTCAGGTCAAAAATATTGTGTATAGTGGTATAGCAAAAAACGGGGATCAATTATGGGAATCTTTTTGGGAAGCTATTCAAAATGAAAATACTAATTATATTGAAGTAAAAAAGGAGGATGTTTGGAATATTGCTAGTACTACTTTACATATTTTGTATCCAGATCATTCTTTGGTTGATAATAAAAATATACCAAATTCCAAGGTTGAAGCTAATACTAATAATACTTCAATCGTTTTCAAACTGGAGTTTTTGGACAAAAATTTGTTGTTTATGGGAGATGCCGAAGAAGAATTGGAAAAATATTTACTAGCAACTTATGGTAATCAACTTGATGCTGATGTTTTGAAACTTGGACATCATGGAAGTGATAGTTCATCTAGTGAAGATTTTTTGAAAATAGTCAGTCCTGATGAGGCTATAGCTTCTTGTGGTTTAGATAATAAATTTGGGCATCCTTCTCGTCGTATTTTGAGTCGTTTGGAGAGAATAGCTTCTAGTACTATTTGGCGTACAGATTTGCAAGGAGATGTGTTTCTTAATTTGGATGATAGCGGTTTAAATATGTATACTAAATAAAATTTATTTAATAAAATTTCAAATGACTTAGTTCTATTGGCTATTGTTTTGGTTTTATGCTATAATTTTATTACTTATATATGTAATAAATATGGGAATATTATCAAAAGAAAAAAGTTATTTAGGTGTAGATATTGGGGCGCATGGTTTGAAAATTGTAGAATTAAAAAACACCAAAAATAGACCACAACTTTGGACTTATGGAATTCTAGAACAAAAGCTAGATATTCATTTGCATAATGCTGAAGAAAAAAATATTGATGAATTAAATAGAGAAAATAATAAACAGTATTCTCCAGTAGATAATGAAAACAAAAAAAAGAAAGATGCTGAACGCATCAATGAATTGTTGATGAAAGATACACGTATCAATGAATATGCTGGCATGTTGAAATTTTTGTTGAAACAAGCCAAAGTGCAGTCTACGCATGCTTCTTCTAGTCTACCTGTCTCACAAGTTTTTCATACGGTGATGAATCTGCCAAAAGTAGAAGAAAAAATGATACCAACTATTGTTCGTTCAGAGATTGCTAAGTTGGTGCCATATTCGGTGGATGATATGCAAATAATTCCACAGAAAATAGCCACAAATCATGATAATGGCAATATTAGTCTTTTGGTAACGGCGGCTCCTAAGATGTTAATATCTTTTTATTCAGCTATTTTTCAAAAAGCAGGTTTGGAATTGATGGAACTAGAGACAGAAGCTTTTGCTTTGACTAGATCTTTGGTTGGACATGATACTGCTGTTTCTATGATTGTAGATGTAGGAGCTGAGAGAACAAATTTTTTCATTATAGACAATTCCACACCTATGACTTATAGAAGTTTGCATATTGGTGGTAATGATTTTGACAAGATACTTGCTTCTTCACTTGGTTTTGATGAAATTACTGCAAACAAAATAAAACTTAGTTTATCTATTGACTCGCCTCATTTGTCTTCTGATTTGTTTATGCAAATATTGGATCCTATTGTCAAAGAAATAAAATATAGTTTTGATTTATATTTGAAACAAAATGGTAACAAAGGTAAACATCCTGAAAAGATTATTTTGTCAGGAGGTTCTAGTTTATTTCCAGTAATAAAAGATTATATTGCAAGTCAGTTTGATGTAAAAGTTTTTATTGGTAACCCTTGGGCAAGAGTTATGCATCAGGATGGTATCAACAAAATTTTGGATAGTTTGGGACCTAGAATGTCTGTTGCTATTGGTTTGGCTCTTAGAAATTTTTGATTTTATCCACAAGCAGTTTGTGTAAATACTATTTATTTTGTTATAATTTGATTAATATAAACTAATTTTTCTTATGGTAAAGCAAGTCCCAGTTGTATTACTCATAGAGGATGATACTTTTCTTGGTAATATTTACAAAACTAAATTTGAATTAGAGAAGTTTAAAGTATTTGTAGCGGCTGATGGTTTGGAAGGTTTGGATATGGCCAAAAAGAAAAAGCCAGATATTATCTTATTAGACGTGTTGATGCCAAAAATGGATGGTTTTGCTGTTTTAGAAAATTTGAAAAAAGACAAAAGTTTGGAAAAAATCCCTGTTATATTACTGACAAATCTTGGACAAAAAGATGATGTAGAAAAAGGATTAGAGTTGGGTGCTGTTGATTACTTAATCAAAGCACACTTTAAACCTTCTGAAACTGTAAGTAAAGTGAAAACTGTTTTACAACTATAAATAAAGGAATTATGAAATTATTCTTGAAAAAAAGGGAGGGGGGTGATAAGAATGAATAAAAAAGGTTTTACTTTGATCGAACTTTTGGTTGTTATCGCCATTATTGGTGTGCTTTCTACTTTAGCTGTTGTAGCTTTGGGTTCAGCACGTCAAAAGGCTAACGATGCAAAACGTCTTTCAGATATCAAACAAGTTCAAACAGCTCTTGAATTGTATTATACTGATAACAATCATTATCCTACTTCAACAGCCGCTGTCGCTTTAGGTGATACAGCTGCTGCTTGTTTGAATAATAGTGATTTAGGTTGGGCTGCCGCTGGTTGCGCAACTCCTTATATGGGTCTTGTTCCAAAAGGTCCTGGTACTAATGAATTTTACCAATATACTTCTACAGGTACTGGTACTACTTATACTATCACTGCAACTTTGGAAGTTGGAGCTGGTGGTTTTGGTTTAGGTGCTATCACAGCCTCTGAATCTGGTATGAATCAATAATAAGTAAAAGTTATTATTATACTTCTTAAGAAAGTCCTCTATTGGGACTTTTTTAAGTTAGAATTTTATGGTATAATTTAAAGGCCTGAAACTTGCCTGCCGGCAGGCAGGGGCTCAAAAGGCTTTTTTATATTAATAGTTTTTTTTATAAAATTTTTATGTTTTTAACAATAATTGGTGTTTTGGTTTTTATTTTTGGATTGGTGTTTGGTAGTTTTCTCAACGCTTTGGAGTGGAGATTGTTTGAAAAAAAATCTTTGATGACGAGATCAGAATGTACAAAATGTCATAAAATGATAAAGTGGTATGACAATATTCCTATTTTTAGTTTTTTATTTTTAAAAGGTAAATGTAGAGAATGTCAAGCAAAAATTTCTTGGCAGTATCCGATTGTAGAATTAGTAATGGGACTTTTATTTGTTTTTGTTCTTTTTTATTATTTTAGTTTTGCTGATTTTTCAATACTTTCTATAGTTAGAGATTGTTTGGTAATTTTTGTTTTATCTTTTGTTTTTGTGTATGATTTCAAGTATATGGAAGTTTCGGATACTATGACGCTTGGTTCATCTCTATTATTTTTTATAATCGCTTTGTTTTTGGGTTCTAGTTGGTTTTCAATGATACTGGGAGCTTTGATAGGTGGGGGATTTTTCTTATTACAGTTTGTTTTGTCAAAAGGTAAATGGGTTGGTGGTGGAGATATTAGAATTGGCTTTTTGATGGGTATTTTATTAGGATGGAAATTGTTGTTATTGGCTTTATGGTTGGCTTATATAATCGGAGGTTTTATTAGTATCTTTTTAGTTTTGAGTAATAAAAAAGGTATGAAAAATGAAGTGGCTTTTGGAACATATTTGACAGTTGCTACTTTCATTACTATGTTTTTTGGTAATCAAATTTTGGAGTGGTACTTCCGATTGATATTTTGACACTGATTTAGACTGATTTTTTAAGGATTACACTGAATTTTTTTTATCTCAATTTATTTCTTCGTTGTATATAAATAAAATAGAGATAATGAGATAAAGTAGAGATAATAGTTTTTATTTGTTAAATATATTTTATCTCAATTTTATTAAAACATTAAAACAAATAAATATATTTATATTGAGTATGTTAGACTTAAATAAAATTGAAAAACTCCGTGAACAAATCGATGATTTGCGTTATCGCTATCATGTTTTGAATGATCCAGAAGTGACTGATCAAATGTATGATGGTCTGATGGACGAACTTCGTAAGATAGAAGCTGAGCATCCAGAAATAATTACGCCTGATTCACCAACACAGCGGGTTGCTGGCAAACCTTTGGATAAGTTCAACAAAATTACACATACTGTTACACAGTGGTCTTTTGATGATGCTTTCAATTTGGAAGATTTGGAAAATTGGCAAGAAAGAAATTTGAAAATTTTGGAAAAAGAATTGGGTGCTAGACCAGAAGATTTGGATTATATGTGTGAATTGAAAATTGATGGTTTGCACATGGTACTTACTTACAAAAATGGTATTTTGGAGACAGCCGCCACGAGAGGTGACGGTAAAGTAGGGGAAGATGTGACAGTCAATGTCAAAACAATTCACTCAGTACCACTAAAGTTAAGGCAAGAAATAGATATGGTAGCTGAAGGCGAAGTTTGGTTGTCAGCCAAGATGTTGACAGAGATAAATAAGCAGAGAGAAAAAATTGGTGAAGCTCTTTTTGCTAATCCTCGCAATGCGGCGGCTGGCACTATTCGTCAGCTTGATCCACAAATTGTTTCGGATAGAAAACTTGGTCTTACAACTTATGATATTTCCAAAGTTGATGAAAATGTTTTACAAATAAATTCTCAAGAAGAAGAATTGTTACTTTTGGATAAGCTTGGTTTTTTGACTGACAAACATTGGCAGGTATGCAAAAATATAGATACTATTTGGGACTTTTATGAAAAATTACAAAAGAAAAAAAATAGTTTTGGTTTTTGGATAGATGGAGTTGTTATAAAAATAAACAAGATCAAGTACCAAAAAGCTCTAGGTTTTACGGGCAAGTCTCCTCGTTGGGCGATTGCTCTCAAATTTCCAGCAGAACAAGGAACTAGTAAAATAAAAGAAATATACTGGCAAGTTGGTCGTACAGGAGCTTTGACACCTGTTGCTCTGATGGAGCCAGTCAAGCTTGCAGGTACGACTGTGACACATGCGACACTACATAATTTTGACGAAATAGAAAGATTGGGAGTTCGTGTTGGTGACACGGTTGTTGTCGAAAAAGCAGGAGATATCATCCCAAAAGTTGTACGTGTTTTGGACAAATTACGAACAGGCGAAGAAAAAAAAGTGAGACAACCAAAGACTTGTCCTGTTTGTCATAGTGAAGTACAGAAGTATGGTTTGGCTATTGGAGATAGTAAAGAAGGTGTTGCTTTGATTTGTTCTAATAACAAATGTTATGCCAAAGAATTGGAAAACATTATTCACTTTGTTTCCAAAAAAGCTTTCAATATTGATGGCATGGGAGAAAAGATTGTGGAACAATTGCTTGATGAGGGTTTGATAAAAAATGTAGCCGATATCTTCACTTTGAAACTAGGGGATTTGGAAGTGTTGGAAAGATTTGCAAGTAAATCTGCTCAAAATCTTATTGAAGCAATTGAAAATGCTAAAAAAGTTACTTTTGCTAGATTTATTTTTTCTCTTGGTATTTTGCATGTAGGTGTCGAGACTGCTGAAAAATTGGCAGATCATTTCTCTAATTTACAAAAATTGCAAGAAGCTTCAAAAGAAGAATTGGAAAATTTGAGTGATGTGGGACCTCGTGTGGCACAGTCAATTTTTACTTATTTTAATGAAAGTGACAACAAAAAACTTTTGGAAGATTTGCTAACTAACGGTGTCAAAATCCAAACTATCAAAAAACAAAAAGATTCAGAAAAATTAGCAAACATGACTTTTGTGCTTACTGGTACTTTGCCAAATTTGTCTAGAGAAGAGATAACTGAAAAAATAAAAAATAATGGCGGACAAGTGATAGGCTCAGTTAGTAAAAAAACAAGTTATGTGATAGTTGGAGAAAGTCCAGGAAGTAAATATGATAAAGCTCAAGAATTGGGTGTGAGTATTTTGGATGAAGAAGGGTTTTTGAAGATGTTGAAATAAGCAGAATAAGCAGAATAAGCAGATTAAGTATAGTAAGCTAAGTAAATAAAAAACATTCCTTAAATTAAAAGGAATGTTTTGATTTGTGTAAGTGCGGTCTGAGTGTGACGATGGTAAACACCTTAGTTTAAGCTTGGATCTCCTGTTAGGGAAGTCCATTACTTACATTTGGGTGGTAACCCACACTCAGACCGTTGCTAGATGGTATATCATTTTTAGGAAAGAGTCAATAGTTGGAGGGGCACGGAGATATGTGGTGAGTTGGTACTTTGTCGTTGGATTTTCGTACTATATTTATTTTATTATTTTATACAAAATTAGTTAAGTTTATATTTTTAATAACAAAAAACATTCCCATAATTTGAGAATGTTGTATTTATAGAGAGGGGTCCAGTTGATGAGATTAGGGGCCGGGTTTGTTCCTCCCGAGGAATTCTATGTGAGGAACAAACTACTAATTTCATCAACTGGACATAAAAATACTAGTATCTTTTGGATTTTTTGTCAAATTTTAGCTATCTTGCAATATCTATACCATCTTGCTATAATATTTCTATTATAAATCTTATTTATGAATCTAGATAAAGAACAAATACAGCAAATAGCTACTTTGGCTCGTTTGCAATTGGAGGAGGAAAAAGTAGAGATGTATAGTGAACAATTGTCTGCTGTTTTTGGTTATATCAATATGTTGTCTGAAGTGAATACTGACGGTGTCAAAGAAACTACTCAAGTAACTGGTCTAGAAGATGTGGTTCGTGAAGATATTGTCGTTGAATCATCTGAAGAAAAGAGACAAAAATTGATTGCCCTTTTTCCTAAAAAGTCTGGTGATTTGTTGAAGGTTGATGCCGTTTTTGTAGACGCGGAATAATTAAGATACAAACGCGGATAGACGCGGAAATTTTTATATTATGAAAAATTTGAATGAACTTACAATCAAACAAGCTTACGAAGGTTTGAAGAGTGGGGAATTTACCTCAGTTGAATTGACTAAAAGCTGTTTGGAAAGAATAAAAGAACGTAATGGAGAAATAAATGCGTTTATTTCAGTTTTTGAAGAAAGTGCTTTGTCGGAAGCTGCGAAAGCCGATAAAATGATTGCTGATGGTCAACAACAAATATTGACTGGTATTCCTTTTGCGGTCAAAGATGCTATTGATACTCTTGATTTACGTTCTACTGGGTCTGCCAAAATTTTAGATAATTATATTCCACCTTTTGAAGCTACTGTCATTTCCAAAATCCGTGCTCAAGGTGCAGTATTACTTGGTAAAAATAATTGTGATGCTTTTGGACATGGAGCTAGTAATGAAAATTCGATGTATGGACCAGTCGCCAATCCACATGATCTTACCAAAGT
>JAQUAW010000048.1 GCA_028687045.1 Patescibacteria group bacterium | reverse complement strand
TTTTAGACATAAACATTTACATTTGGGACACTTTTTTTATATAGCATATTTAAATCTTATTACTTATTTAGCTATATTATGCCACAAATTGAACTTTTTAGCCCCACCATTTTGTCTATTAACCCAACTTTATGGACTTTCAACTTCGTTTGTCCACACCTTGCCACATTTTGCCAAAAGTTGTATATTATACAAGCAAAAGTTAATTCTTAAAAAAGAAAAAAGTATGTCAGAAATAATTCTAACAGATGCAAATTTTGAAGCAGAAGTAATCAAGTCAGATGTACCTGTTTTTGTAGATTTTTGGGCTCCTTGGTGCGGTCCTTGTCAAATGATGGGTCCTGTCGTGGAACAACTTTCACAAGAATTTGCCGGTAAAGCAAAGGTAGGAAAATTGAATGTTGATGAAAACAATCTTATAGCTGGTAAATATCGTGTGATGAGTATCCCAACTTTTCTTGTTTTCAAAGGTGGAGAAGTAGTTGACCAAATGATTGGTGGTGTACCAAAAGAAAGATTGGCAGAAATGCTTAAAAAACATACTTCATAAAAACAACTAAACATAAAAACATTAAAACAATCTCTTGTGTGTGGGTTGTTTTATTTTTGATAATACATTAAAATATAGATAAGTTATTTTTAATTTTTTAAAATTATGTCTGAGTTTGATAAACCATATGTACCTAATTTGTCTGAAGGTGACGTTGATACCATAAGTAGCGAAACTAAAAGAGAAAATGCTAAGTTAAAAATATTTGTTGAGGATCTTTTGAGACAAAAAGGTTTGAAGAGTACAAACGTTATTTTCGAGAGAATTATGGAATATACAAGAGTCAATAATATTGAACTATCAAAAGAACAATGGAAACAAATACAAGATCATATAAATAAGTTTATTTCAGTTCCAGTTAAAAATCCTAAGTAGGTGTTCATTAATGATTTATAATTTTTTATTTGGTGATCAATGTAAACATAATAACTTGTATTAATATTTAATTAATTTTTTATATGTCAGATGATAATTTTCAAAAATTTTTGGATGAGGAATTAGCAAAAATTGCTGATGAAGGATTGAAAGTACAAAGAGAAAAAGAGTTAAGATTGGAATATAGTGAGTTAACCCCACTTGAAAGAAAAAAATTGGTAGAAACAACTTCTCCAAATTATGAAAGAGCCCTAAAGGAAATGTTGGGTGATAATCGTATTTCACCAAGGGAAGCTACAAGTAGATACAATAAAAATAAATAAATTATCAAAAAACGTCCTCAAAAAGGACGTTTTTGTTGCTATTGATTTTTGGCTTAAATTTTGTTAATGTATTAATGTAACTCAGGACTTTAATCCTGATGTATTTTCTTGAAAAAATAATAAAATTTTATGAACAAATACAATCCTAGTGAAATAGAACCAAAATGGCAAAAATATTGGGAAGACAATAAGTCTTTTTGTGCCGAAGATTCTTCTGACAAGCCAAAATTTTATCCACTAATAGAATTCCCTTACCCATCTGGAGCGGGTTTGCACGTCGGGCATCCTCGTCCTTATACTGGTATGGATATTGTTGCTCGTAAAAAGAGAATGGAAGGATTCAACGTGCTTTATCCAATTGGTTTCGATGCTTTTGGTTTGCCAACTGAAAATTATGCTATCAAGACTGGTCGTCCACCGGCTGAAGTGACATCTGAAAATATTGCTAATTTCACTAGACAAATAAAAAGTCTTGGTATTAGTTTTGATTGGTCTCGTGTGGTAGATACTACTGATCCAAAATATTACAAATGGACACAATGGATTTTCTTACAACTTTTCAAACACGGTCTTGCTTACAAGAAAAATATGCCAATCAATTGGTGTACTTCTTGTAAGATTGGTCTTGCCAATGAAGAAGTCGTCGATGGTAAATGTGAACGTTGTGGTGGAGAAGTAGAAAAAAGAGACAAATATCAATGGATGCTCGCTATTACCAAATATGCTGACAAACTTTTGTCTGGTCTTGAAGATGTAGATTATATTGAGCGTGCCAAAGTCCAACAACAAAATTGGATTGGTAAGAGTGAAGGTGCCAGTGTATTTTTCAATATCAAAGACTGCGAAGAAAAAATAGAAGTATTTACTACTCGTCCAGATACTTTGTTTGGTGCGACTTACATGGTCTTGTCACCAGAACATAATTTGGTAGAAAAGTTGAAAGATAAAATTAGTAATTTTGCAGATGTAGAAGATTATATAAATAAAGCCAAATTGAAATCAGACTTAGAACGTACCGAATTACAAAAAGAAAAAACAGGTGTGGAGTTGCAAGGTATCAAAGCAATCAATCCTGTCAACATGCAAGAAATTCCTGTTTTCGTCGCTGATTATGTTTTGGCTACTTACGGTACTGGAGCTATCATGGCAGTGCCAGCGCATGATGAAAGAGATTATGAATTTGCGAAGAAATATAATTTATCTATACAAAAAGTTGTTTTGCCACCTGCTATTCATTCTTTATATAGGAATGCTGACGATATAGCTGCTGGAGCACCTAGTAGTATTAGAGTTGAAGCAGATTGTTTTCCTGGTGAAGGAACTTCTGTTAATTCGGGTTTCTTAAATGGATTAGAAACAAAAGAAGCCAAAGCAAAAATGATTGCTTGGCTTGAAGAAAAAAATATTGGAAAAAAACAAATAAATTTCAAACTTCGTGATTGGGTTTTTTCACGTCAAAGATATTGGGGTGAACCTATTCCACTTGTTTATTGTGAAAAATGTGCGAGTGAAAACAAAGGTGGAAATGAACAAAATCCAGGTTGGTTTGCTATTGCCGAAAGTGAGTTGCCACTCGAATTACCACAAGTTGAAAAATATGAACCGACAGACACAGGCGAATCTCCATTGTCACAAATTCCTGAATGGGTGAAGACTACTTGTCCAAATTGTGGAGGAGAAGCCAAGAGAGAAACCGACACTATGCCAAATTGGGCAGGGAGTTCTTGGTATTTCTTGCGTTATATTGATCCAAACAATGATACAGAATTTGCTAGTCAAGAAAAATTGAAATATTGGATGTCAGTTGATTGGTACAACGGCGGAATGGAACATACAGTTTTGCATTTGCTTTATTCTCGTTTTTGGAATGAATTTTTGTATGATATTGGATTAGTGCCAACGAGTGAACCTTACAAAAAGCGTACTTCACATGGTATGATTTTGGCCAAAGGTGGTGAAAAGATGAGTAAATCCAAAGGCAATGTTGTCAATCCTGACGATGTGGTAGTTGAATTTGGGGCTGATACGCTTCGTACTTATATCATGTTTATGGGTCCGTTTGATCAAGCGGTTGAATGGGATACCAATGGTCTTGTTGGTGTCAAAAGATTCCTTGATAGAGTTTGGAATTTGCAAGAAAAAATAAATAATGAGGAACGAGGAACCCTCCAAAACGGCGGGCAAGCGGGGAATGAGGAACGTGTTGAAAAGTTGATACATCAAGCTATTAAGAAAGTTAGCGATGACATCGATAACATGAGATTTAATACAGCTGTAGCAAAACTTATGGAGCTTAGTAACGAAGTTTCAAAAGCACCTTTTATTACCAAAGAAGACTATTTGGAAATTATCAAACTACTTTCACCATTTGCTCCTCACATGGCTGAGGAACTTTGGGCGATGTACGGAAATGGACAGGGTATTTCTACACAAAAATGGCCAGAGTATGACGAAGCAAAAATAAAAGAAGATGTTATTACAATTGTCGTGCAAGTTAATGGTAAAGTTCGTGATAGCCTCGATGTTCCTGTTGATATATCGGAAGAAGATATCAAAAATAAAGCTCTAGCACTTGAAAATGTACAAAAATGGTTAGAAGGCAAAGAACCTAAAAAAGTTATTTATGTGAAAGGGAGACTTGTGAGTGTGGTTGTGTAGGTGTAACAGCACACGGATAACACGGATTAAACAGATTTTCACTGTTTTTTATGAAACATGAGGAGATCACGGATAACATAATATCTGCCTTTTATAAGGTATATAATACTTTAGGTTTTGGTTTTTTGGAAAAAGTGTATGAGAAAGCTTTATTGATTGAATTGAAAAAGAAGGGATTGGATGCACATGCACAAAAACCGATTAAAGTTCATTATGAAAGTGAGGAAATAGGTGAATATTTTGCGGATATTATAGTCAATGATTGTGTTATTTTAGAATTAAAAGCTGTAGACAATTTATGTGATGAACATAGCTATCAATTGATAAACTATCTGAAAGCAACTAAAGTAGAAGTAGGATTATTATTGAATTTTGGTAAAAATCCACAAATAAAAAGAAAAATTTTTGATAATGATTACAAAAAATCTATCCAAATCCGTTAGATCTGTGTTATCCGTGTGCTATTTCGTAAAAATAAAAAAACGTCTTTATAAAAAAGACGTTTTTGTTTTTTAAAATAATTTAAACTTTATTTATTATTTTACTCATCTTTTCAACTTGCAAATATCTGATAGACATTTCTGCCACTCCAATAAATATTCCAACATAAAATATATCACCCATCAAACTATTGCGGAAAAATGGTAGTGCCATGTAGTAACTTTGCATTAGCCCTACAAAATTGTGTGAGTACATAGTGCCAAAAGTCCAGACAGAAAAATTGGTAACTAAGAAAAATAGAGTAGATCCTGCAAAAATAGTCAAAATTACGTTTCCAATGTTTTTGTGCTTTTTTAGCCAAGTGCCTAGTACTGTCGCTAAGATGAAACTAGCATAAACACTGAACATGATAGGTAAGGAGTAAAATCCCAAGAAAATATCACTTATAAGCATAGCTACAACTGGAATGATAACATTGAGCCTATGAGGTAAATAAAGCCCGGAAAAGAGCGCTAGAGCCATGATAGGGGCAAAATTAGCAGGATGTGGAAGTAATCTGAGGGTAAATCCGACGATTATCATTGTAATGATAAGAATTAGGTGTTTTTTGTTCATATTTTTTGTTCATCCTGAGCCGGCGAAGCACGGCGTAGGATCTTTCTTAAATAAAGACTTTTATATTGAGACAATTTCTGTTCAAAAAAATCTGGACAGAATAACAGACAAAAACATTATATCAGTGTTTATTATATTAGACAAATATTTTGAAAAGTAGAAAAAGTCCGTAGAGTAGGGAAGCGGCACCAAGTCCAAGAGCTACTTTTTTGTTGGTTGATAAAGATTTTTCGTCTGATTTTGTTGGTTGAACAATGTTTTCAGTAGGTTGTGAATTATTTTCTTTTTCAATAGTTGTGGTAGTAGTATTAGTTTTATCAATTTTTTTACCTTGAACTTCTTCAACATTAGTTTGTATAATTTTTGTTTGAGGGGTTGGTGTCAAAATTGAGTTTGTGGTACTAGTAATTTCTTCATCAATTGGAGCTTCCAAAAGTACTGGTAAGATTTCTATTTCAGGTGTTGAACTTGTCATTTCTTCTAATTCTATTATTTCAGGTGTAGAAGTGGTAATTTGTTCAGTTGACGTTGGTACTTCTTCATTTGTGATAATTACGCCACCTCCACCGTAACTAAAGGTTGATCCTTCAGAAAAGTTTTCTACTATAGGATTCAATACGACTGGCCAAGATTTACCAAGAAGTGCTGGAACGGCATGTTTCATACCAAACCAATCTACAGGAGACCATGTAGAAGTATAATAGCCGTCTTCTGTAAGATTATTTACTAAGACATTCCAAGGGCTTTTGTCATAAGAATTGAACCAATCATTTTGTGTTTGTGTTAATGCATTTATTCCCATCATTACCCAACTGGTTGTCATAATATCGGATGATCCAAAGCCCCAGCCCCCATCATTTTGTTGTGTTGTTTTTAGGTATGAACGTGCATTGTCTATTTTTTCTTGTTGAATGTTTACGCCTTTATTTTTTGCGTAAGTTAGAGCATTTATGGTTGCACCTGTGATATCGTCACCAGCAATTTTATTATTTGTTGTTGGATCCCAATCTGGCCAAGCGAATGCGCCGTTATCAATTTGCCAGTCATAAATATTATTTACTATATCATTTATTATATCAGAGGAAGGGTCTGTATCAATTGCAAGTAAAGCTATAAGACCAAAGATATCATCATTTATACCATTAATTCCAAATTTGTGATTTTTATAACATATATTGTTCATTCTATCTTTAAGCCCGACTATCGCGTTGTCTGTTTTTTTTACGCCTGTCGCTAGTAATGCTAGTGTATGACGTGGGTAAGTCGTACATGGGTTCAAATCACTTGGGTCATCTAAATCATAACTTTTTTCATAATCAAGTAGAGATTTTCCGCCATCTTTTGAAATATCTTCTGCATATTCACCATTGGCACCAAACGACATAATTGCCCAATCAGTTATATTTCCATCAATAATTTTTCCCTCGCTGTCTTGCTGTGAACGAAAATATTCAATAATTTTTCCCGCTGTTTGTCTTATAGTTTCATTTGTTATTATTGAGTTGGTTGTTTCTGTTTGATTATTTGAACTAGAATTACCAGAAGAATTTCCATCAATATTTTTTTCATTTTT
>JAQUAW010000047.1:460-6632 GCA_028687045.1 Patescibacteria group bacterium | reverse complement strand
AATTATTTGATTTAAAATTAGACATAAGATAGAATACTATAAACGCCTAAAAAAATCAAGTTTTACACTTTTAAATTAAATCACAGGTCACATCCGTAAATCTGGATTATCCGGATATCCGAATTTTTTATGAAAACCCCCCAACCAACATTCACCGAGCTAAACAAAACACTCGGTCTCGACGTCTACCTCAAGCGTGAAGACGAACACAAATATTCTTCACACAAAGGTCGTTCTATTCCACTCATGGTCAAAAAGTATAACAAAGAAGAAGACATCACAAACTTTGTAATTTCTTCTTCCGGCAATGCAGCCATCGCCGCTATACACACTATCCAAGCTCACAACAAAAATAATGATAAAAATTTAACATTAAAAATTTTTGTTGGCAAAAATATTGATAAACAAAAATTGAAAGTTTTGCAAGCAATTATCGAAGACAAAAATATTTCTCTTGAGCAAGTAGAAAGACCAAAACAAGCAGCTTTTGCTCTCGACAAAGAAAGTAAAGCCAAAAACTTACGACAATCTACTGACGACAATGCTCTCACAGGTTACTACGAGCTAGCCGAAGAATTAAATAACATTCCAAACTTGCAAGCAATATTTGTACCAACATCTTCTGGTACTACAGCCCAAGGACTTGGTATGGCTTTTGATACCATACCTGCTTCCAAATTTGGTGGACAACAACATCCCCAAATTCATATTGTGCAGACAACTAGTTGTCACCCGATTGCTGAAGAATTTGATAAAAAGTTTGAAAACACAGAGACATCTCTAGCAAGTGCTATCGTCGACAACATTGCTCACCGCAAAGAAAAAGTCATAGAACAAATAAAAAAATCCAGCGGATCTGGCTGGATAGTGACTGACGAAGAGTTGAAAAATGTAGTAAATATGCTAGAAGAAAACTGCAAAATAAAAATTTCTTACAACTCTGCTTTGTCAGTTGCTGGGCTTATCAAAGCAATGAATAATGGCTGGAAATTCGATGGAGCGGTGGTGTGTCTAATAACAGGAATGTAAAAACTATTCATCAACAAAAACTTCTTCAACAGGATATTTTATAAAACTCTCGTTTAATCCTTCTATACCAAATCTTTTCAACCACGTCGGATTACTAGAATACTTATAATGAAAAGCTTCTTCTAAATTTTTAGTCAATCCATGTTTGAAAGGATTTTTGATTATATAATTGAAATGCTTCCAAAAGTCTGCTTTGTTTCTGATGCAGTAGTCGAAGTATTGGTACCAGATTTGACGTTTAGGCGAATTATCAATCTTATTTAAATTAGAAGTCATTTGTGAATGTAAACTTCTGACAAATTCAGAGAGTCGACATTTTCTATTATCCAATATTGGATCTTTTATATAGAACATTATGTGATAATGATTTTCCAATAAAACCCAAGAAAATAAACCTACTTCATATTTTTCACTTAATTTTTTCAACTTTTGTACAAATATATTTTTCCTTTCATTAGTATCAAAATAATGAATTTTATTATATGTACGAGCAGTCAAAAAATAGCCATATCCATCGTAAATATGATGAGGGCGATGATTATTTGTCTTATTACTGTATCCAAACATACTCCTTTCAGTCGTATGTTAATCCATACAAAATAAAAATAGGAATAACACACGACAAAGGAGTGTGTTATTATAAACTATCATTTCCTCAAAATCGTCACCACATTATTTCCTTTCTTCACATCACTCATTTTCCCTTTCTTAGAATAATAATTTTCTTCAACTTCAAAACCAGCTTCACTACAAATTTTATTTAAATATTCTGGAGTAAAACCATAATAATATCTCTCACCCAACACTTCACCTTGAGGATTCATCCAAGGTACAACGAATTCACCTTCACGCTCCTGCCACTTACCTTTTTCCACAGTCTTTTGAGCTGAATCTGAATAAAGATTCCAGTTGGTCATGAGCACTCTCCCACCAGGCTTTAGAATTCTGTACATTTCAGACAAAGATTGATGTCTAGTCTCTTCATCTGGCAAATGGTGCAAAGTCGCAACACAAAAAACTAAATCAAAACTAGCATCATCAAATGGTAATTTGGTCATTTCTGCCTGAATATATTTATTGTTCGGAAAGTCCTTCTTAGACTCAGCTAATTGTCCCTCACTTTGGTCCAAACCTATGTAATCTATAGAGTCTTGAAATTTTGCGAAAATCTGATATAATCTGCCAGTACCACAACCAAGATCTAAGATCTTCAAATTTGGCTTGATATACTTTTCAAAAGGTCTCAAATCATCCCAAATATATTGTCTAGTGCTAGCAAAAAGAGGTGCAATAATATCATACACTTCCCTATTTTGCTCAATTATTTTTTTTGATTTCATAAAACATTGATTTCACTCCTGCCTGCCGGCAGGCATGGATTATAAAAAGATTACACTGATATTATATCTGTAAATCAGTATTACCTGCCTGCCGGCAGGCAGGTCTGTAATCTGTATGTAATTAACTTATAAAAAAGATGAACAACGAACTCGAAGAAATTTTATTAGAAATAATATCTTACCATCCCAAAACCAAGGATGATTTTAATGATGCTCGCCGTCGAATTTGTGGCAAATTGAAAACAGTCCAGCCTTCCAACATGAAGCTTTTTACAGCTTACCAGAATTTGTTAAAAAAGAAAAGTATTACCATTGACAAAAACTTAGAATTACTTCTACGCAAAGCCGATATTCGCTCAATGTCTGGTGTTGCTATTATCACTTCTCTCATCAAACCTTACACTTGCCCTGGACAATGTATCTACTGCCCGACTGAAGTCAAAATGCCAAAAAGTTACATCGCTACAGAACCCGCAGCTGCCCGTGCGCTTGCTCTGACTTTTAGTCCTTATAGACAAATGCAAATGCGTCTTGAGATGCTAGAAAAAACTGGACATCCAACTGACAAAATAGAATATATTTTAAAAGGTGGAACTTGGAATGCTTATCCTCTTCGTTACCAATATTGGTTTATTTTAGAATCTTTCAAAGCTTGCAATGACCTGACAAGAAAAACACCAACCAAAGCTACGTTGGAAAAAGACTGGAAAGAAAAAACTCTGGAAGATTTACAAAATGCTTTGAAAATTGAACAAGAGTACAATGACAAAAAAGCTAAACACAAAATCATTGGCCTAACTCTAGAAACTCGTCCCGACGCTATTTCCCCAAAAACAATTTGGCATATGCGAGAACAAGGTTGTACTCGTATTGAACTTGGTCTCCAAGCTCCAGATGACAAAATTCTTGAACTAGTAAAACGTGGTCACACAGTTGAACAATTCAGACAAGCAATTTTACTTTTGCGTCAAGCTGGTTTCAAAGTAGATTTGCATTTCATGCCAGATTTGCCAGGTACAACCGCCAAACACGATGTCGAGATGTATGCCAGTTTATTCACTGACGAAGGTCTAAAACCTGACATGGTGAAAATTTATCCATGTACTGTTATCAAAAGTGCCGAGCTTTACTCTTGGTTTGAATCTGGAAAATATAAACCTTATGATAGCAAAGAATTGTTTGATGCCATACTTGAAATGAAAAAACTGACACCTTACTATTGTCGTATCTCTCGTCTTATTCGTGACATTCCTAGCAATGAAATCGAAGGTGGTAATGCTATTACCAATCTTCGTGAAGCTCTAGAAAAAGAATTACACAAACAAGGTGATTTTTGTAAATGTCTTCGCTGTCGTGAAGTAGGACATGCTGAAAAAATTCACAAAATAAAAGCAGACAAATTAACACCCCAACTTTTTGTCGAAGAATTTCAAACTCGCGGTGGACGAGAATTTTTCTTGAGCCTGGAAGATGAAGAGCGTCGTGTAGTCTTTGCTTTCTTGCGTCTTCGTCTACCAGAATATAATGACCAAATAAAAAAATCTGAAATACTTGAAAAATACCTTGGCCTTGGTGATTTGAAAAAATTAGCTTATGTTCGCGAACTTCATACTTATGGACAACTCGTCAACGTCGGTGACAAAAACAAGTCAGCCTCACAACACAAAGGAATGGGAACAAAACTTGTCAAAGAAGCTGAAAAAATTGCTAAAACAAATGGTTATACAAAAATTGCTGTTATTTCTGGTGTCGGCGTTCGCTCTTACTATCGAAAATTTGGCTATAAAAAAATTGGCACATATATGGCCAAAAATCTAAAATAGTCTATTACAAAGTTCACGGGGGCTGTCATATCGAGCATCCCCCGTTAGTTCTCCTCGTCCTTCTCGTACAGGCTACATTCCTGTATCCTGCGTCGAATGTACACCTCCATCAACTTGCGGTATTCCCGCCGTTGTTTTTTGAAGTGCTCAGACGATTTGAATGAACCATTTTGCGTACTGAAATTCAATAGCTTAATCAACAATTGCCTCGTTCTCCTGTTCATAGCCTTACCCCCTTGGTCGGCTGTGCTTGCTTCCATTAGACCACAAAAATGCAAATCTGTAAAATATTTGCTTCACATTTTAAAAAATGATAAAATTAAACTAATAAAAAGCCTTTCTAGCATTTCAAGCTTTTTAGGCCTTTCTAGCTTTTAACCATATGATTTTACCTCCAAACTCAATCATTGCCTCTGGCCCTGTCATCATCGAAGATGGCAAAGTTTTACTCAACAAAGAAATCAAAGAATCTGGTATTACACCTTGGTTTTTCCCAGGTGGTGAAGTGGAAAGCTTTGATATCAATCTCGAAGAAGCCTGCAAACGTGAAGCCAAAGAAGAAGTTGGTATTGATGTAGAAATAATAAAACCACTAGACACTTTGCTACACAAAAAATCTGATGGCAGTTTAGTAATACTTGTTCATTATTTAGCTAACAGAATTGGTGAAATTAAGAAAGGTGAAAATATTTCCGAAGTTGCCTGGCATGATATAAATAATTTGCCTGATGATTGTGCTCCTAATGTTAAAATGATAATCTCAAAATATATTGAACGAGGTGTTAGAGAATAACACAAATAAACCACAAATAGACACAAATTATGGAGGGAGATAATAATGTTTATAAAGAACTATCTTATGTTGTAAATGGTATATTCTTTCAAGTTCAAAATGAACTTGGTACTAATTTTCAAGAAAAGCACTACGTAAGAGCTGTTGCAACTTTGCTTATAAAAAAAGGAATACCTTTTGAATTAGAATATCCTTTCAAAGTAACTTACAATGGACAATTCTTGGGAAAATTCAAAGCAGACATGCTAATAGACAAAAAAATAATTGTTGAATTTAAAACAGTACCATTTTTGAATAATAATCACAGACAACAATTGTTGAGATATGTAAAATCTCTAAACGTAAAACTTGGTTTATTAGTAAATTTCAGAGAATACCCTCTTAAAATAATAAGAATCGCAAATTAAAATATAAAATTAACTAGAAACATTTGTGTATATTTGTGCACATTTGTACTATCCTATAACTCTATGAACAAACAATCCCTACAAAACTTCGACCCACAAATAAAAGAAGCAATCAACAAAGAACTCAGACGCCAAGAAGAAGGCCTAGAAATGATCCCTTCAGAAAACTTCGTCTCCCCTGCTGTACTAGAAGCTCTTGGATCTGTTACGACCAACAAATATTCCGAAGGTTACCCAGGCAAAAGATATTACGGTGGCTGTGAAAATATTGATATTATTGAACAATTAGCCATTGACCGAGCCAAACAAATATTTGGAGCAGAACATGTCAATGTCCAACCTTTGTCAGGTGCACCGGCTAATATTGCCGTCTATTTTGCTTTGCTCAATCCTGGTGATACTATTTTGGGCATGGACTTATCTCATGGTGGACATCTTACTCACGGACACCCTGTCACTCACATGACCAAAGTTTTCAATTTCATCAGATACAAAACAAATGCTGAAGGAAAAATTGATTTGGAAAATTTGCGTCAAATGGCAATAGAACACAAACCAAAATTAATTCTTGTTGGCTATAGTGCCTATTCACGTGAAATTGAATATGAAAAAATAAAAGCTATTGCGGACGAAGTCGGAGCGATGACCATGGCCGATATTGCACATATCGCTGGATTAATCGCTGGCGGACAGATGAACAATCCTGTACCAATTTTTGACGTCGTGACAACTACAACACACAAAACTTTGCGTGGACCTCGTGGTGGTATGATTATGTGT
>JAQUAW010000047.1:0-450 GCA_028687045.1 Patescibacteria group bacterium | reverse complement strand
TGTGTAAAGAAAAATTTGGGAAACTTATTGATAAATCTGTTTTCCCAGGTTTTCAAGGTGGACCTCACGAAAATAATATTGCTGGCAAAGCTATCGCTTTCAAAGAAGCTCTTGAACCAGAATTCAAAGAATACGCTATCCAAATAAAAAAGAATGCTAAAGTCCTTGAACACCAATTTGACTCAATGGGATATAAACTAATGTTTGGTGGTACAGATAATCACCTACTTCTTATTGACGTCACTCCAAAAGGCGTGACTGGCGCACAAGCTGAAAAAGCTTTGGACAAAGCCGGTATTACCGTCAACAAAAATATGATCCCCGATGATCCTCGTAGTCCGATGGATCCAAGTGGAATTAGACATGGTACTCCTGCTCTGACTACTCGCGGTTTCAAAGAAGCTGAAATGGAAACTGTAGCTGGTATGATTGATAGAGCCATTACTAATT
>JAQUAW010000046.1 GCA_028687045.1 Patescibacteria group bacterium | reverse complement strand
TTTTTAGACATAAACATTTACATTTGGGACACTTTTTTTATATAGCATATTTAAATCTTATTACTTATTTAGCTATATTATGCCACAAATTGAACTTTTTAGCCCCACCATTTTGTCTATTAACCCATACTTAAAAACTTGTTCTAGCTAATTATACATTATTTTTAGAAAATAGTTAAATTAGTAATTATTAATTAATAATTATTAATTAATAAAATTCTCTAAAAAATAAAAAACACACTTATCAAGTGTGTTTTTGTTACGTGTTATATGATTCGTGTCTCGTGTCTATTTAGGTACAAAAGCCAATAATCCAGCAATACGAGCTTGCTTGATAGCTTTTGCAACTTGACGTTGATGTTTGGCACAAAGACCACTACGTCTGCGAGGTTGAATCTTCATATATGAAGATGTGAATCTGCGCAAAACTTCATTGTCTTTATAATCAATACGTTTATCTTTGTTGACACAGAAAAAACATTGTTTTTCTTTCTTTTGTTGATTATTTTGCTTAATCATAATTATATAATTTTTTAGAATGGAATATCCTCTACTTTGATTTCTTCACTAGAACTATTTTGATCACTAGTGTCACCAGGTGAAGGTGCGTCATCTCCAAATGAAGTATTAGCAACAGAACCAGTATGTCCACTACCAAGCATGATCATATTATCAGCGACAATTTCAGTGCGGTATCTTTTGACACCATCTTGTCCTGTCCAATCACGTGTTTCCAATCTGCCTTCTAAGTAAACTTGGCGTCCTTTACTCAAATATTGTCCAGAAATTTCAGCTAGTTTACCCCAAAGTACAATATTGTGAAATTCTACTTTTTCTTGTTTGACACCGCTTTTATCAGTCCAAACACGATTGGTAGCTACAGCAAGATTGGCTACGCTTTGTCCAGAAGTAGTAGATTTTACTTCAGGATCTCTAGTTAAACGTCCTATAATAGTGGCTCTATTTAGGTCCATATGATTTTTGATTAAAGATGAGTTAAAATTTATTAATTAACTTCTTTAGTCCCGATTTTATCGAGATTACACCTTATCAATGTCATCCTGTAAGATTTCATCCAATTTTTTGTCTATATCTTCTACACTAATTGTGGTTTTTTTAGCAGATTTAGGCTCTTCTTTTACTTTTGGAGCATCTTCAATCTTAACTTCTTCTTTTACTTTAACAGTTTCAGCCTCTACTTTTTTAGTTTCAACTTCTTCTGTTTTGGTATCTTCTGTTTTAACTTTTTCTTCTCTTTCATGATGTCTACCACCACGTGCTCTATCTTCATATTCAGGTTTTGGTGTAGCACTAGGAGCTGTAGGATCTAAAGCAAGTTTATAGTTTACAGTATTGTTTGGATCACTAATAGTGATATTTATACGCAACATTTTGTCCAAAAGACGTACTTCTTTTTCCAAATTGTTAATAGTACTTCCTTCAAAATTAAATTTGAACAATTGGAAATAACCATAACGAATATGGTTTATAGGATAAGCCAAACGACTTTTTCCCATGTCTTCAACAGTGACATTTTCAGCACTGTTTTTGACAATAATTTGTGAGACAGCATCCACACTGGATTTTATCTCTTCTTCAGTCATGGTTCCTGGTAGAACACACAACATTTCGTAATATTTCATAGATATTTTTTTGTTTTGCAAGCAATGTTCATTTCTTTTTAAACAGTAACTTTAGGCCAAATTCGACATTTTAGCCACCAACTACCAGAAACTGAGCAAAGCACTTATATTTAAGTTTTACAAAACACCAAAGGTGAAAAGACTATAACAAATTTGAAAGGAAATGTCAAGAAAAAACACGAATCTTAGCACGAATCGGCACAAATGTGACTAAAACAAGTGTTCGTATAGAATAGGAGTGACAAACGCCAGTTTGTCCCGTCCAAATAGGACTAGCTCACGACTAAAAAAATTGGTTAAAAAATATGAGAGGTGAACCCTCCCAATATGGATGCAGGCGTAAGTTCGCCAAGTTTTATAACTTTTTTTTCTATCACGCAACTCATCCCTCAATCCCTTCTCTTAAAAAGAGAAGGGAAGCCTCCTCTACAAAAATATCTACTTTATATAGTTCCCCTCCCTTTTTAAGGGAGGGGTCAGGGGTGGGTTCCGTCGCAGAAAAAATCACCATCAAATTATTGACATAATAATATGCTAAATTCATCCGTCACCTGGATTTTAACGTCCCCCGGGTGCAATGAAGAACCATGGTTTACTTTCAGATTCTCGCGGCAACGGCAATAGTGGTGGGGACAATCGTCCTCATCAAAGTCGGATATCGATTTTTCATCCGCTACCTCGACAAGAGAGTAGCGGCGAAGCAAGCGACGAAAGAGTAGACCTGCCAACCCGCGTCGGAGACCGAGACAACATCGGTCCGGCGCGGGGAGGCACACACATTTTTTTAAAACAAAAATTAGTTCTAAAAAAACTAGTTTTTTTATTTAAGATAAATTACTAATTCTCTATAAAAAACTCCCTAAAAAAACATTAGTAATATTCGTATCATTAGTAATATTCGTATATTAGTATATTTAATTAACGAATAAATAAATTAACTAATTAACGAAAGTATGCTATAATATACTCAATCTAAAAATAAAAATATGCTTGCCAAATCAATCTTAGAAAATATTTTGAAAAATAATTTTTCTATAGACGAAAAAAAACTAAAACAATATACCAAAGAAGCTAAAGAAAAAAAAATATCACTAGAAGAATATCTGACTGTAGAAAATATTGTTTCTGAAGAAAATCTATACAAGCAAGTTTCTCAAGATTCACAAATAGAATATATAGAATTAAAAGGTAGAGAAACAAACCCTGAAATTCTAAAAATAATTCCGGAAGAATTTGCTCATGAACATCAGATAGTTTCTTTCCAAAAAACAGAAAATGAATTAGATGTAGCAATGCTTGACCCAAATGATATCCAAACTATTGAATTTCTAAGAAGAAAAACAGGTTTATCACCAAAAGTTTATATAGCAACACCTAGTGCTATCAAAGATACACTAAGAAAATATCATGCCAATATTGAAAATGATGAAGTAATCATGCAACTTAATGATGAAATAAACGCAAATACTAATCCTAAAGATCTCAAAAAAATAGCCGAAGAATTACCAATCATCAATATTGTTAATTCTATTTTAGAACATGCAGTACTAGAAGGCGCCAGTGATATCCATATTGAACCAATAGAAAAAGAAGTATTAGTACGTTATCGTATAGATGGTATTTTGAAACAAGTGATGTCCTTACCAAAATTAGTACAAAATGGTATTACAGCGCGTATCAAAATACTATCCGAATTAAAAATTGATGAACACATGTTGCCACAAGATGGACGTTTCAAAATAAAATTGAATGACGAAAAATTATCTTTCCGTGTTTCAGTTATGCCTGTTTATGACGGAGAAAAAATAGTTATGCGTCTTTTGCACGAAGGACAAAGAGCTTTGAGTCTAGAAAACTTGGGTTTCCTACCAAAAATACAAAAACTAGTAGAAGAATCTATAGACAAACCTCATGGTATGATCTTAGTTACAGGTCCAACAGGTAGTGGTAAAACCACCACCTTGTACTCTGTTTTGGGTATTTTGAATAAACCAACTGTAAATATTTGTACAATAGAAGACCCTATCGAATATCACGTAGCCGGTATAAACCAAAGCCAAATAAACCCTAAGGCTGGATTCACTTTTGCTTCAGGTTTGCGTGCTTTTTTACGTCAGGATCCTGATGTCATAATGGTTGGAGAAATCCGTGACAAAGAAACAGCTGAAGTAGCTATCCACGCTGCAATGACTGGACATTTAGTTCTTTCTACATTACACACCAACGATGCACCTACTACTCTACCACGTTTGGTCGATATGGATATACCACCTTTCTTAGTTGGTTTTACTACCAATATAATTATTGCCCAACGTCTAGTCAGAAAAATTTGTTCCTCTTGCAAAAAAGAATACAAACTTTCAGCTGAAGAAATAAAAGAATTAGAAAAAATGTTAAACAAAAAATCTATCAAAGATTTACTCAAAGAACAAGATATAGAAGATCCAGATTTACAAAAAAATATTTCTGAAATGACTTTTTATCGCGGAGAAGGTTGTACAAAATGTGGAACAACTGGCTATAAAGGACGTCTTGGTATTTATGAAGTTTTAGTTGTCGATGATGATTTGACTAAGCTTATCAATGAAAGAGCAACAGCCCAAGATATAAAAAATTTTGCTGAAAAAAATGGTATGGTCAATTTATTTGAAGATGGACTTATCAAAGCTAAATCAGGTGTTACAACTTTAGAAGAAGTACTACGTGTTACCAAAGAATAAAAAATTATGTCTGCCAAAAAAAAGAAACAAAGAGAATTATCAGCTTTTGAAAAAAAGATGAATGATTTTTTTATAGAAAATTTTACAAAAATAAAAGTTATTGATAAAGTATTTTTTCTTGAACATCTAAATACCATGCTTTCAGCCGGTTTGTCTCTCATGGAGAGTCTAGATGTTTTGGGCAAAGAAATTGAAAATGAAAAATTAAAAAAAGTAATAGAACAAATAAAAAAAGGGGTAGAATCTGGTAGCCAATTGAGTGAAGTACTAGCACTATATCCAAAAGTATTTCCAGAAATATATGTAAAAATGATTTCCTCCGGAGAAATGTCTGGAAAACTTGAAGAATCTTTGGGGCAAGTAGTAGACCAAATGAAAAAAAACTACGAACTAACATCTACTATCAAAGGCGCGATGATTTATCCTATAGTAATTTTGGTAGTAATTTCTATTGTTGGTATAGTTATGGTTACCTTCGTTTTACCTAAAATCACTATTCTTTTCAAAGATATTGATACAGAATTACCACTACCTACCAAAGTTTTAGTTGCTGTTACCGATTTTATGAGTAAGCCACTAAACGTAAGTTTAGTTTTAGGTATTCTGTTTTTTTCTATTAGTTTATTTGTATATTCTCTAAAAAAATCCCTAAATTTCAAAAGAATTATTCATAAATTAAATATAAATTTACCAATTGCAGGAAAAATAATAAAACAAATAAATTTAGCAAGATTTTCTCTTACTTTATCATCATTACTAAAAAGTACTATACCTATAGTAGAAGCTGTAGATATTAGTAGTGAAATATGTAGTAATCTGATCTATCGAGAAGCCCTAAAAAAATCAACAGAAAAAATAAAACAAGGTATACCTTTATCACAAACATTGAATGAATATGACGATATTTTTCCACCAATGGTCACAGAAATGATCATGGTCGGAGAAAGAACTGGCGAAATAGATAAACTACTCTATGAATTATCTAAATTTTATTCCAATGAAGTAGACAAAACCATGAAAAATTTTTCTACAATCATAGAACCTGCTATAATTCTATTACTCGGTCTTGGTGTAGGTGGTATTGCCGTTGCAGTCGTAATGCCAATGTATAGTCTAACACAAAATTTTTAATTATGTTTGATAGCAACCCTTTTCCTGGAGCTTTTGGTTTAGATATAAGTGATTTGTCTATTAAGCTCATACAATTAGAAAACATTTCTGACCCAAAAAACGGTCCTACTTTTAATTTAAAAAATGTTCGTAATATTTCTTTACCCCCAGGTCTTATTATCAATGGTGAAATAGCACAAGAATCACAAGTCATCCATTATATCCAAAAACTATTGAAAGGTAATAATTCCAAAGATAAACCAATAAAAAGTCCTTGGGTAGTCATAAACTTACCAGAAACACACACTTTCATAAAACTTATTATTATAAATAAAAATATTGATGAAATCATCCAAGATGATATTGAAATAGAAGCACAAAAATATATCCCTTTTACTGAAAAAGACATGCCCTACTTAGATTGGGAAGCAATACCTGTAGAAAATGAACCGAACAAAACAAAAGTCATAATGGCTGCAGCACCAAAAGCTATTACCGAAAGTTATGTTAGCCTTATTGAAAAAGCAGGTCTAAATCTTATAGCCATAGATATTGAATCCCTATCTATAGCTCGTGCTATGGTTACGGCTGATAAACAATACCAAAATGAAGCTAGAGCTTTACTCGACATCGGTGGCACCAGATCAAACATAATTATATATGACAATGATACGGTACAATTTAGTGCGACACTCCCTTTTTCTGGAGAATTACTTACCACAGCCATAGAACAAAAACTAGGTATCAGTCATGAAAAAGCAGAACAAGAAAAATATAAATATGGATTGAAATACCAAGACCAGACAAAAATTTGGACAGCCCTTATGGAACAAACAAAACAATTTATTTCCCAAATACAAAAGGACATCTATTTTTATTATAGCCATTTTCCAAAAACCAATACAATAACTCATATCACAATGTGTGGCGGTAGCTCCATACTACAAGGACTAGATCAAGTTCTTACCAATGAACTAAAAATAGAATGCCAACCTGGTAGAGTTTGGAAAAATTTGAACAGCAACAAAGCTATCAAAGTACCTTACGAAGAATCTATCAAATACGCAACAGCTATTGGCTTAGCACTAAGAGCAGCTGACAACCCTTTTACCAAAAGTGATTCTATCTAAAAATATGTATCCCCTAAGAATAAATCTAATAACAGAAGAAAAAAAGAACCGCCTTATCCGTACGGCTCAATTTAAGTTTATACAAAATATTTTACAAGTAAT
>JAQUAW010000045.1 GCA_028687045.1 Patescibacteria group bacterium | reverse complement strand
CTATCACACTAGGATGCACCAAACCACAAGGTAATGTTTCTACCCAACCAGAATGTTTGCAAGCACCACAACCCTTTCCTTCACAAACTAAACATTTCATGTCAAGCTCAAAACCTGGTTCCACGAAATCAAAATGACCAGGACGAAGACGAACTTCTACTTCACGACCAAACACTCCTGATAATAATTCTTTTACTACACCTAGCAAATGCGAAATAGAAATATCTTTATCAATAACAATTCCTTCCATTTGATAAAAAGTGTGATCATGGCTAGCATCAATAGCTTCATTACGAAAAACACGTCCTGGTACCACAGCACGAAGTGGAGCCCCATATTTTTGCATCGCACGCACTTGTACTGAAGAAGTCTGAGTACGCATGACAGTATCTTTGTTGTCTTTTATAAAAAAAGTATCTTGAGTATCACGAGCAGGATGATCTTGTGGAATGTTCAAAGCTTCAAAATTATAATAATCACTTTCAAGTTCTGGACCATCGAGCAACATGAAGCCCATAGAGGTAAACAAATCTTCCAAAGTTTCATGTACCAAAGTTACAGGATGTTTGGAACCTTGCCTTGTCTTTGGTAATTTTGCTTGAGTAATATCTATTTTTTCAGTTTCAAGCAATGTTTCCCATTTATTATTTTCCAAAGTTTTTTTACTTTTTTCAAACAATTCTTCCATTGTAGCTTTTATAGTGTTAGCCAACGCACCCATTTCTTTTCTAGCGTCGCCAGTCAACTCTTTCAAACTTTTCATTACTTCTGTCATCTCCCCTGCTTTGCGAGAAAAATATTTGTTATAAAGCTCTTCCAGAGAATTTAAATCCTCAATTTTTTTCAAACTGTTTTCAAAATCTTTTTTTAATTTTTCCAGTTTATTTTTCATATAAATTTAAAATTAATTCTGCGTAAATCTGCGTTATAATCAAATAAATCAGCTTCTAAAATAATTTTACAACATCTCTAAAAGTCACAACTACCACCAAAATCATCAAAAGCAAAAATCCAATAGTATGAGCTATTTGCTCGTATTTCATTGGTACTGGTTTTCCAAATATTTTTTCCAAAATAACGAAAACAATTCTTCCTCCATCAAGTGCTGGTATTGGTAAAATATTGATAGCAGCAAGACTAAGTGACAACATAGCAATAATATTCAACAAATAATTAAATCCAAGCTTGGCACTTTGCCCCACAATAGTGGCAATACCAACAGGACCAGCAACATCGGCTATCAAACCATTACCCAAAATAAGATTTTTTAATAAATAATAAAAACCTACAAAAATATTCGCCAACAATATAAAAGTTGCAGTAAAGCCTTTGTAGATAGCCAAATACCAAGGATATTTAATTATACCAGCATCCACAAGAGCTATCCCAAGTTTTGGAGTACTTGAATTTTTTATCATCTCAGGAGTTATTTTCAAAACCAAATTCTGTCCTGTTCTTTCAATAACTAATGACATTTCTTCACTACTATGTTCATTGACATAAGTTACTAATTTTTGAGAATTTATTTCTTCACCTATCAATCTGTCTCCCTCAAACCAGTTCATATCAGCACTACCAATACGCAAAATTTTATCACCAAATTGGATACCTGCAGCTTTGGCTGGTGAAGCATCTTCAACTTGTTCTACGACAACACTTGGTTTTTCTATTATTATAGCTTGTGGGTCATTGTCTCCGCCAGACAAATCAGTTGGCAGACCAATCATAAGTCCCAAACTCAAAACAACAAATGCCAAAATAACATTCATAGTCACACCAGCTGCCAATACAACTACTTTTTTCCAAGCTTTTTGTGCACCAAAGCTATCATTGTCTTGTGAGTTTTCACCATTTTCACCTTTTATTTTTACAAATCCACCCAAAGGCAACCAATTCAATGACCATAAAGTAGATGGATATTCTTCTTCTCGCTCTTCGCCACCAACAGTATTAGCCAAAGTAGATTTTTGTTTTTCTTTTTGGTCCTTCTTTTTGCCACTACCAAAAATCCAAACAAATTTTTTGCTTTGTGGATCACGATAAAAACCTAGAGCACGTGGTGGAAAACCAAAACCAAATTCAAAAACTTTCATCCCACTCTTGCGAGCTGTAATGAAATGACCAAATTCGTGAGCAACTACGAGAAGACCGAGAATTAAGATGAAAAGTAAAATAGTAAGCATAAGTGTAAAAAATTACAAATTTCAAAATCCAAATTTCAAAACAATAACAAACAATATCAAAATACCAAAAATTTAGTCATTTGGATTTTATTTGACATTTGAGCTTTGTAATTTGAACTTAATTATATACATTAAAACTACTATATAGCTAGATTGACGAAACAGCTACAAAGAGGTAAAATATATACATAAATAACAATGACATTATGTCATAATTTAATTTATTTATCAATAGTGAAATATTTAATTTCACACTAAACATAATATATATGCTCGCATTATACGTTATTTTAGGCATAGTTATCCTAGCAGCTCTTTGGATGGTTGGTGTCTACAATGGTCTTATTACTCTTCGCAACCGCACTAAGGAAGCTTGGAGTGATATCGACGTACAACTCAAACGTCGTCATGATTTGATCCCAAATTTAGTTTCAAGTGTCAAAGGTTATATGACACATGAAAAAGGTTTACTTGAAAACGTCACAAAATATCGTGCTGATGCTATGTCAGCTCAAGAAGCTGGTGACACACAAGCTATGGCTCAAGCTGAAAGTAAATTAGGAGGCTTAATGCGTGACATCAAAGTCGCTATGGAAGCTTATCCAGACTTGAAAGCTAATCAAAACGTAGCACAACTTATGGATGAACTTTCAGATACTGAAAACAAAATCCAAGCTTCACGCAGATTTTACAATGGTCAAGTTCGTGATTTCAATACAAAAATTGAAGTATTCCCAAACAACATGATCGCTGGCATGCTCAAATTTGAGAAATTTAACTTCTTTGAAGTGGAAGATGTAAGTGAAAGAAAAAATGTTGAAGTGAAACTATAAAAAGCCAGAAAGGCAAAAAAAGCCCAAAAGGCCAGAAAGGCTAATACAGATAATTAGCCTTTCAAGCTTTTCTAGCATTTTAAGCCTTTTAAGCATTTAATATATGTACAGTCAAATAGATTCCAACAAACACAAAACAAATATCTTAATAATAATCTTCATAATGCTCATCGTTGCCATTGGCTGGTTTTTGAATGTCTACATGGGATTTGGTTATGGTGCAGTTGTTGGCGCTATGGTCCTCTCCGTTGTTATGACTTTGATAAGTTACTACAAAGGTGACAGTATTGCCTTGAATTCTGCCGGAGCCAAAGAAACAAATTCACAAGACAATCCTTATGTTTATCGCATGGTAGAAAATATGTGTATTACAGCTGGCATGCCAATGCCAAAAGTATATATTATAGATTCCCCCGCCCTAAACGCTTTTGCCACAGGACGCGATCCTGAACATTCTTCTATCGCTCTTACCACTGGCATTATCAAAGCTTTGGAAAATGAAGAATTGGAAGGTGTCATTGCTCACGAATTATCTCATATCAAAAATTATGATATTCGCATTATGACAATTGTCGTTGTTCTTGTCGGCACGATTGCTCTAATCTCAGACTGGTTTTTTCGCATCAGACTTTTTGGTGGTAGTAGAGACTCTGACAACAAAAGCAGTGGCGTCATTGCTATTGTCGGTCTTGTTTTACTCATACTCTCACCTATCATTGCCAACTTGATAAAACTAGCAGTTTCTCGTAAACGTGAATATTTAGCTGATGCTTCTGGTTCACTTATGACACGTTATCCCGAAGGTCTAGCTCGTGCTCTAGAAAAAATATCAGCCTCAAGTGCACCACTAGAAACAGCCAATGCTGCCACAGCTCATCTTTTCATTGCCAATCCTTTCAAAAAGAAAGCTTTTTCATCTTTGTTTTCAACTCACCCGCCAATTGAAGATAGAATTAGTAAATTGAGAGGAATGTAATTTATTTATGTCAGAAGAAAAAAAAGAACAATTTGCTGGCGACAAAAAAGTAGGAACATCCCTGCTTAATTTTTGGGAAAAAAAATTCATAGAAAAGTACACACCAAAAATTCCAAAATTTATCGAAACTTATCACCTCACTTATTCAACTATCTTATGGTCAGGACTTATAATTTTATTTAGTTGGTTAGCCCAAAACAATATTCACTGGCTTTGGGGAGTTTCTATTTGTATTTTTTTACAATGGCTCACGGATTGCTTTGATGGTTCAGTAGGACGATACCGAAATACAGGTCTTATCAAATGGGGTTACTACATGGATCATTTTCTAGATTATATTTTTCTTTGTTCCATCCTAATTGGTTATTCTATTTTACTTCCTGACAATTTCAAATTTTTGCAATTTTTTATTTTAGCTTTTTTTGGTGCTTTCATGGTCAATGCTTATTTGTCTTTCGCAGCTACCAACAAATTCAAAATCACTTATTTAAAAATAGGTCCAACAGAAATACGTCTTTTGTTTATAATCATAAATACACTTCTTATATTTTTTGGTAAAACTTATCTCAAGTGGTCTTTACCTTATGTTTTGACATTTAGTCTTCTTAGTTTAGTTTATGTAGTTTATAAAACTCAAAAAGAATTATGGGAAGTAGATATGAAAAACAAAAATAATATTCAATAATATGTCCCAAACCGCCCTCATCACCGGCGCCTCCTCTGGCATCGGATTAGAACTCGCCAAACTATTTGCACAAGACAAATATAATTTAGTTTTGGTTGCTAGAAGTGAAAACAAGCTAAATGAATTAGCAAAAAATTTGGAAAGTGAATACCAAATCAAAACTAAAGTTCTTGTATTTGATCTGATAAAAGACGATTCACCTCAACTTATTTTTGCCGAGTTACAAAAAGAAAACATTAGTATTGATGTGCTTGTCAACAATGCTGGCTTTGGTACTTATGGTGATTTCAAAGACAACAATCTAACAACAGAATTAGAAATGATAAAACTTAATATTTCTAGTCTAGTAGAAATGACCAAGTTATTTCTAGAAGCAATGCTCACTAGAAAATCTGGAAAAATTATGCAAGTAGCTTCCACCGCCGCTTTCCAACCAGGACCTCACATGGCAGTTTATTATGCTACCAAATCTTTTGTTCTCAATTTCTCAGAAGCTGTAGCAGAAGAAATAAAGCATACTGGCGTGACAATAACTACACTTTGTCCAGGACCAACGACTACCAATTTTCAAGAAGTCGCTAACATTGAATTTCCAAAATCTCTAAAAATCATGTCAGCTGAAGAAGTCGCCAAAATTGGTTATAATGAATTGAATAAAAATAAATCTTCTGTTGTGATTGCCGGTTTACGCAATAAACTTTTTGCGTTTACCATTAGACTTTTGCCAAGGAAAGTGGTGACGAGGATTGTAGCTAGTTTGTAAAAAATTTGTTATTATACAAATAAATAATAATTAATCTAAAACAATATGAAATCAGAAGCTGGTCAAGACATAGAAATTTTAACAGTAGAAGAAGAACCAACACAACAAGAATACGTAGAACTTGATTCACCTCCAGAAAATGAAACTAAAGAAGCAATGCTGGTAGATACATATTTTCAATTGAATATAGAAATAGCTCAATTGGAATTGGATATTACTACAATAAATTATGAAGAGTCGAAAAAATATAATAGCCGAGATACTTATCATTTTCAACAAGAACTAGAATGGCGAACAGAAGCTCTAATTAAAATACAAGATGCAAAACAAAAAAGAGAATTACCATCTTTACATGATCCTAATGGTATAAGTAGAATGGAACAATCAATTGATAACCCAAAATATTTACGACAATTTGAAAAACTTTTATCTGAATTAAAAGCAAAAAAAGAAAATTTGATTAGAAAAATAGAAGAACTTAAACAAAGACGAATACAGCAAGAAGAGTATACACAAAAAGAAAAGCAAAAAGAAATAACAAGAGGATTAGAAGAATCCCTAGATGCTGATAAATTACATGATATATGTACAGGAAATATGACTATTCTTAGAGATAAAATGAAAGCACTTGTCGAAAATATAGCTAATGAAACTAGTAGATTTGCATTCCGTAGATTAAAAAGGGATAGAAGTGTAATTGAGAGGTCTTTAAAAGAATTAGAAAAACTATCAAACAATTTGCAATCACCAGATTCTCAAATAAGAACAGAATCGTTAGAACAACTAAAGTCTTTTAGTTTAGATTGGATAGATCAACAAGATGATAAAAAAATAATTAATAGAACTGATTTTGGTAGTAGATATGGTGAATCTACGACTCCAATAACTGAAGTAAAAACTGTGAGAATGTATTTATGGTATAAAGATATTTTAAACGACCTAAGAAGAAAACTAAATGCTATAAGTAGTCTCCACATTTATACAAAAAAAGATATTCAAGAAATGAAAAGTGAACTTGATAGGATATTACAAAGAACTGAACGATTTACCACAAATTACCCAACCGAAATTAAATAAATTAAAAAAAGACGCCAAGCGTCTTTTTTATTTAGTAAAAATAGAAACACTTATTTAACGAATTGAACAAATAAAAACAGATCTGTCCAGATCCTTTTAATCTGTGTAATCCGTGTTCTATTTTTTATTACTTGCAATCACCACCATATATTTGATAAAATTAAGACTATCGTGAAATTAATTCATTAAAGATGACTTTTTAGTTTTTAATGATTTGTGAATTAATTAAGTTTAATCTTAAGAAAGATCCTCACGCCGTGCTTCGCCGGCTCAGGATGTGTTTGTATGGTCCTAGAACGCTCAGAAATAAACAACCTACTAAACAACTCAGACAAATCTCTTATGGAGGTTTATTTGGATTTGCACGAAGAATTTAGCAAAAAATATGGTGCAAACACCGTTGTACTTATGGAAGTAGGATCTTTTTTTGAAGTCTATGGTGTAGATAATGAGCAAGAAAAAATTGGCAATCCAAAAGAAGTGGCTGAAATACTAAATCTTCAACTAACCAGAAAAAACAAAGCTATCAAAGAAAACAACCGCAAAAATACTCTCATGGCAGGCTTCCCTTCTGCTACTTTCGATAGATACATCCAAAAAATTACTCGCGAAAACAAATATACCATTGTCATAATTAGACAAAAAGGTACTCCTCCCAATGTCACACGCTACTTAGACACAATACTTTCACCTGGTATTAATTTTGATTTTTGTCAAAATAACGAAGACAATTTTATTACCTCATTAAACATTGATGAAAACAAAGGTATCTATAGTATTGGTTATACAGCAGTAGATATTGCTACTGGCAAGTCTTACATTTTGGAAATAAATAGTACACGTGAAGACAAAACTTATGCGCTTGATCATGTTTTTTCACTTTTGAAAAGTCATCGCACTACCGAAATTATTATCAATTATGCCAATAGCGACATAGATGAAAAATATTTAGAACATTATTTGGAGTTAGATGAGATTCAAATTCACCACAACCAAAAAAGATTAAACATAGATTACCAAAACGAACTTTTCAAACAAACTTATCTAATCAAATCTTTTCTATCCCCTATTGAATTTTTGGATTTAGAAAAAAAAGCTTTGGCCTCCGAAAGTCTTGCCATTTTGTTGGAATTTGTTATTGAACATGATTATTTGGTAATTCAAAAACTAAATAAACCAGAACATTTAAACAGTAATAAATATCTTTATCTCGGCAACAATCCACTTGAACAGCTAAATATTTTTTCTTCTGACAAAAACAAAGAAACAATTTTGTCTCTAATAGATTATACGATGACAAGCATGGGCAAAAGACTTTTGCAAGAACGTCTTTTGAGTCCTATTATTGACAAAGACGAAAGATCGGAAGAGCACACGTCT
>JAQUAW010000044.1 GCA_028687045.1 Patescibacteria group bacterium | reverse complement strand
TAACGATTACTTTTTCTTTCCTTCAATAATAGCTTGTTCTACATTCTTTGGACATTCTCCATATTTCAAGAATTCCATAGTAGAAGCAGCACGACCTTGAGTCATAGAACGAAGTGAAGTTACGTAACCAAACATACTTGAAAGAGGTACGATAGCACGAACGACTTTGGCAGCACCACGATCAGTCATTTCTTCGATTTGACCACGTTTTGATGATAAGTCACCAATTACATCTCCCATATATTCTTCAGGAGTAGTAACTTCTACTTTCATAAGAGGTTCAAGAACAACAGGATCTGCTTTTTTGACAGCAGCGGCAAAAGCCATACTACCTGCAAGTTTGAAAGCAATTTCAGAAGAATCGACTTCATGATAACTACCATCAAAAACAGTAGCTTTGATGTCTAGAAGTGGATAGCCGGCGATAACACCTTTGTCCATTGTTTCTTTGACACCTTTTTGAATAGGAGTGATATATTCTTTTGGAATTGAACCACCTTTGATTTCATCAACGAATTCGAAGCCAGCACCTTTTTCCATAGGTTCAATACGTAACCAACAGTGACCATATTGACCACGACCACCAGATTGTTTAACATATTTACCTTCGGCTTCAGCAGGTTTTCTAATTGTTTCTTTGTAAGCAACTTGAGGAGCACCTACTTGAGCTTCTACTTTGAACTCGCGTTTCATACGATCAACAAGAATATCCAAATGCAACTCTCCCATACCTGAGATAATTGTTTGCAAAGTTTCTTCATCAGTATGAACTTTGAAAGTAGGATCTTCTTCAGCAAGTTTTTGAAGAGCCAAACTCATTTTTTCAGCATCTTGTTTGGTAGCAGGTTCAATAGCCACAGAAATAACAGGTTCTGGGAAAGTCATTCTTTCCAAAACAACTGGATTATTTTCATCACATAAAGTATCACCGGTTGTAGTTTCTTTTAGACCAATGGCAGCTGCAATTTCTCCAGCAAATACTTCATCTACTTCTTCACGAGTATTAGCATGTAGACGAACGATACGAGCGATACGTTCTTTTTTGCCTGAAGTGGTATTCAAAACATAAGTACCAGATTTCAAACTACCAGAATACACACGGAAAAAAGATAATTTTCCTACGAAAGGATCGGTAGCAATTTTGAAAGCCAAACCTGCAAAAGGAGCTGTATCATCAGTTTTGATTTCAATTTTGTGTTCTTCATCATCTGGATCTGTAGCAAAAAGAGTAGGCACATCCAAAGGTGAAGGTAAGTAAGCAACAACATTATCTAATGCTATTTGTACACCAATATTTTGCAAAGCTGTACCACACATGACAGGATAAATTTCATCTTTCAAAACAAGAGTACGAATACCAGATTTTACTTCCTCAATTGTCAAAGCTTCACCACCTAAATATTTATTCATCAAATTTTCATTGGCTTCAGCTACTGCTTCCATCAAAGAAGCACGATACTCAGATACTTGATCTTTCATATCAGCAGGTACTTCAATTTCTACAATAGTCATACCATGATCACCTTCAAATTTGTAAGCTTTTTCAGTGATAATATCTACAACACCTGAGAAATTTGATTCACTACCAATTGGAAGTTGAATAGCCACAGCTTTTGGTGATAAACGATCTTTGATTGATTTCAAACTCATGTAAAAATCAGCACCAGTTTTGTCCATTTTGTTGATAAAACAAATACGAGGAACATTGTATTTGTCAGCTTGACGCCAAACAGTTTCTGATTGAGGCTCAACACCTTGTGAACCATCAAATACAGCAATAGCGCCATCAAGAACACGTAATGAACGTTCTACTTCTACAGTAAAGTCAACGTGGCCTGGAGTATCAATAATATTGATACGGTGATTTTGCCAAAAACAAGTTGTAGCAGCAGAAGTGATAGTAATACCACGCTCTTTTTCTTGTTCCATCCAGTCCATAGTAGCTTCACCTTCATGAACTTCACCGATTTTATGTTTTTTACCGGTATAGAAAAGAACACGTTCAGTAAAAGTAGTTTTACCAGCATCGATATGCGCCATGATACCAATGTTACGTATCTTATCTAAAGGATAATCTCTACCCATATATTTTAAAAATTAGTTTATTAGATTATTGGTTAATTAGTCTATTTCACCTAATCACCTGATCACTTAATCACTTATTATATCAGTGTAATCAAATACAAATCTGTGTAATCAGTGTTTTTAACGTGAAAATCTAGCAAAATGAGCAAAAGCTTTGTTAGCTTCAGCCATTCTATGTACATCTTCTTTTTTCTTAATAGTACCACCAACACCTTCTAAAATATCAGAAAATTCTGAAGCAAGTTTTTCTTTCATTGTAGTACCTTTTCTAGCGTGAGCAGCTGCGACAATCCAACGGAAAGCCAAAGCATTTTGTCTACCACCAGAAACAGGCATAGGAACTTGATAATTGGCACCACCAACACGACGAGAACGTACTTCCACTTGTGGACGAGCAGTTTCGATAACTTGTTCAAAAGTTTTCAAAGCATCTGCTTTATTTTTTTTACTAATAATTTCCAAAGCACCATAAACAATAGCTTGGGCTGTAGATTTTTTACCACCAATCATGATAAAATTTACAAATTTTGACAAAAGTTCGCTATTATATACTGGATCTGGAAGTATTAGACGTTTTTGAGCTCTTTTTCCTCTCATATTATTAAGTTTATTAGTTTATTTGATTATTGGTTTATTAGATTTTTTTCCAACAATCTTTAATTACATCAGTGTAATTTTTTTTAATCTGTGTAATCAATGTCTTATTTCTTAACTTTAGGTCTCTTAGTTCCATAAATAGAACGACTTCTGTTACGACCTTCTACACCTTGTGTATCATAAACACCACGAACAATATGATAACGTACACCTGGTAAATCTTTTACACGACCACCACGGATAAGTACGATAGAATGTTCTTGCAAATTGTGTCCTTCACCAGGAATATAGGCAATAATTTCAGAACCGTTTGATAAACGAACCTTAGCAACTTTACGCAAAGCTGAGTTAGGTTTCTTTGGGGTTGCAGTGTACACTTTTGTACAAACACCACGTTTGAAAGGACTTCCTCTACGTAGAGTTGTCTTTTTGCGGTGCAAACTGTCCCAGGTAAATTGCATAGCAGGAGAAGCAGATTTTTTCTTCTGACTTGTTCTACCTTTACGCAATACTTGATTCATTGTTGGCATAACTAAAATGCTTAAAAGGCCAGAAAGGCTTGAAAGGCTTGAAAGGCCTAATAAACCAACCACCTTTTTTATTAATAAAAAAATTCCCGTTTCTGGGAATCAAATTTAGAAAAGATAATTTTTGTATAAAATTATTTCTCCAAAGCGTTGATCCCTTATTTCAGGGACGTCTTCTCCCGATTGACTCGAGATACTACGTCTGGGTGTTCCTTTTGAGAACGTGAGTAATATATACTATATTGAATTTTTTGTCAAGGGATATACAAAGGCTCAAAATGCCTGAAAAGCCTAAAAGGCTTGAGAGGCAACTCGATATTGTGTTATAGTATATTTACTTTAAATAACCTAATGAATAAATATGGGCAGTTACATAGAACTAAACGATACTTTGCAAATCACAACCGAACAAGGTTTCCCTACAAATATTTTAGATTTAAAGAAACATCGAGAAAAACCCATACAACTTTCTGAAGTACAAAATAAAATATTTGAGTTCAAAGAAAAACCAAATGCTCGTATATTTCATCATGCCCCAACCAGATGTTTCCTTGTTCATAATATTGATGGTAAATGGTTGTATTGGGGGAAAATATTTATAATTGAACAAACTATTCAAGGTGATAACAAAGAAAATTACAAAACTTCTGGTAAATATAAAATCATAGAAATTTATGATCCAGAATACCAAAAACAAATAACTATACATGAAACACCCGAAGGGTTAAGTTATTTTCAATAAAAATTATGCCCCCAATCAAAAAACAATGGGATATTCTTTCTGAAGATGAACGCAGAAGTTATATCAACAAAATAATTACTTTTTTTAGCGAAGAAAGATCAGAAGAAATTGGCGTAATAGCTGCCGGAGAAGTCCTTGATTTTTTCCTGGAAAATTTATCTAAAACAATATATAACAAAGGCATTGATGAGGCAAAAGAAATGATAAAAGAAAAAATGACAGATTTGGAAGTAGATTTGGATGCGATGAAACAAAAAACAGATTCTTAGACACTGGTAACTAAATTGATTGATAAGAGAAAAAAACTAACGTTGGGAAACAACACCAATATTATTATCACTATCATTAGGATCACTACCATCTATACTTATGCCATCGGATACAAAACAACCGATATAAACAAGATGACCAGAAGACGAAAGACAAGAAGTCCAATCAAAATTTTTTTTAAGTAATCCTATATCTTTGGTTCTGGAAAATTCCAACACCCAATCATAAATTATTTCGGACGGAGTGCGACGATGATTTTGGTTGATAAGTAGTTCAACTATTTTTCGTGTCACCTCTCGCCAATTGGCAGTATATTTATTTTGGTCAATTATCTCTTGTTTATTCCAGTCCACGCCCATTTGTTCTGACAATTGTTGCAAAATTTCATCAGAACACTCACTTTCTTCTTTTTTAGACAAAAAATCAAGTGCTTTGAGATGATCACGTAATAATCTAGTTTGGTGTAAATAATTTTGATTGGTAGAACCTGCAACAAAAGAACCACTTATTAACCTCCATTCGGTTTTAGGAAAATTTGTTTGATAAAAATCTTCCATTTGATGCCTGCCTGCATTATATAGCTGCAATTTATAATCATCAATTAATCTTGGTTGGACAAGTTCAATTATTTTCTTCATAGTTAAATATTGACCACTATCATCCGTACTAACACGTAAAACAAGTCTTTCTCCCTGTGCTTTAGCTCTCTGCAATTCTGCCGGACTATATGGAATGTCTGGAATTTCACTAGCAGGCACTTCAAAACCAAAAGCTTTTTTTATTTGAGCGGACCCATAAAAATTTTCCGCCATTATTTCACGGGCTTGTTCTAGACTGGCACACTCAGGTTTAAAGGGAATCTCAATTCCCAATTTTTGTTGTATTTCTTCATTAAATTCAGCTACTTTGGTTATCAAGTCCATCAGTTTTTTTAAATCTTCTTGTTCCCAGACAAAATCAAGTTTCCCGAAATCCAAAGAACCTTTGTTGTTACCAAAGGCATAACTATTTAATAAAAGATTAACATCTTGTGCAGTACCCTGCCCTTCAACTAACAACTTGGCAAATTTTTGGTGTGGTCCTGGTAAAAGAGAAAGTTTTTTTACAAGTTCTTCAAATGCTTTTCTTTGGTTTTGTAAAACTTGTAACTTATCATTATCCATAATATCCACTCCACTTGGGACAGCTATAGCAGCCACATCCCAAGCTGCTTCATCACTCGACATCGCGTCACGTGTTCTTTTTCCTTTTCCAGCATTAGCTCTTAGATGACGAGAATACTGATCATAAAATGGTTCAATTAATTCTCTTGCGATATCTTTTGCTTGATTTAGTGACCTAACTTTTTTACCAAATTTATCTTCCAAAAGTTGTGATAAATCATCAGATTTTAATAATCTTTTTATAAGAATAGCAAGAAAACCAACAGACATATCTATTGATAGTTCTAGAGAAGTTGTTTTATCTTTTATTTCGTCAGATGTACTAATAGTATAAGGATATTCTCTTCCTCTATCATCATCAGCATCTCGCACCAAACCCCTTAATTTTTTATCACCTTTTGATTTCCAAAAAGACAAGTGATCATACATTGTTGCAGCAAGTTGAAGATATCCTTGAAGAGCATCTATAGGATCTTTAGAATCTTTTTTTTCTAAATTTGCACCTTGTTCAATAACAGGAGCACTTTGACCTTCAAAATTTGTTCTCATATTATTTTATTTATTTTTTCAATAAAATCTATTTTTAAACTTCTGTGTAAATCTGCGTTATAATCTATATACTCCGCATCTAAAAACCTCCACCCACCAACAAACTATAAACAAAAGAAACCACAGGTACCAAAGCACTAGAAAAAAAGAAAACAAAAGCAATCAAAATAAAAAATCCATATTGCTCCAAAACTTGCTTCACTTTCCACATTGAATCTGGCAAAACAGCATAAAGAACTTTTGAACCATCAAGTGGTGGAATAGGTACTAGATTGAATACTGCAAGCATCACGTTGGCATAGACTATTATAGAAAACAAACCAACCATATTGGCTACAAATTGACTAGTGACTGGGAGGAATCTAATGAGCATAGCAAAAACAAAAGCCAAAGTAAGATTGGATAATGGTCCAGCTACAGCAACCATGGCTGGTCCCCATTTTTGATTTTTCAAATTGTAAGGATTGAAAGGTACAGGCTTAGCATAAGCAAAAAGAAATTTGCCACCCGTTCCAAAAAATAATAACAAAGGTAATAAAAAAGTACCCCACATATCCACATGAGCTTTTGGGTTCAAGGTAAGACGTCCAGCATAACGAGCGGTCGGGTCCCCTAGTCTATCTGCCACCCAACCATGTGAATATTCGTGAATAATAGCAGAAATGATGATGACAACGAGAAAGAAAATCATTGATATAGTAGTATCCATACATTAAAGGCTTAAAAGGATGGAAAGGCCAAAAACCTGCCTGCCGGCAGGCAGGGGCTCAAAAAGCTTTTGACTAGCTCAATTGAGGATTTGGATTTTCCAAAGACTTCATTAGTTTAAATAGTAAAAAACCAACTTCACCACGTTTATTTTCTATATATTCAAACTGATTATTATTTATATAGGACACTAGCCTTTCTAGCTTTTCTAGCATTTTAGGCCTTTCAAGCCTTTTAAATACACTTGACAAAAACATAAGTATATTGTACTATATGAATCATCTAATAACAAGTAATCAACTATCCCATAATAAACTGACAGGATAAGAAAGAATATTTTTGTACTAAAATACAAAAAATAAAGTTTTCTTGTCCCGACCCAGTCGGGATTAAATTTTTTATATGCCAAAATGTGAAATCTGTCTAAAAGGACCAAAAAAAGCTGCTAATAGAAGTCATTCTAAAGTAAAAACTCTTCGTCGTCAAAAACCAAACTTACAAAAACTTGACAATCACAAAGTTTGTACAAAATGTAGAAGAACTATTACCAAAAAATTTGCTGAAATGACTGCTTAAAATATTTTTGAAAAAAATCAAAACGTCTCCATTGAGAGACGTTTTTTTTGTTTAAAAGTTTTTTCACATATCAAGTAACATGTATCACGTAACAATTGTTATGTGTTATTTGTTATCATCTGTATTATTTTTCTTATCTTTCATCATTTGTCTAATATGATTATAACGTAATCTATCACGTATTTCATCACGTTGTTTTTCATCGTCATTACCAGAAGAATTTATACTACCATGACCAACTGAGGTGCTAGCCGAACTAGCAGTATGACCTATTCTTGAAATAGATGACGTTGGTCCAAAATCATCATTTTTTTTCATAGCTTTACCAACAGAGGTCTTAGCATTTAAAATATCTTTTTTTTGTTGTAACTGTGATGTTGAAAAATTCTGAGCATGAACAGATGACTGTGGTTTGGATAAGCCAGAGTTATTCAAATTTAATGGCAAATTTTGTGGCATAAAAAATATTAATATTGTAAAACTATAGCGGTAGCATCATCTTGACGATCGAAAACTGGTAGCATTCCATCGGCAAGTGTTTGTGCAGAATCTTCATTATTTAATCTTAAATTATCCAGATGTTTTGCAGCACCATCAGTGGCTAATAATACTACGTCATCTGCATTTAATTCTCTTATATAAAAATCAACAGAAATATCACCTTTACTACCAATCAAACTTGTAGGATTATTTCTAATAATACCAGGATTTCTTTGACTAGTTTGTAAAGCAACTCTATCAAAATTCAGATCTTGATTATTTAGTTCATCAATACTCTGAGGCAAATACCTTCCACTACTATCCTTAGCACCTTTCCTTATTTCATCATGAGCAATGGTAACCTGTTCTAGACCTTTACTAGTCTGCAAAAAAACAGGACTATCTCCGACACTTACTACCAAACAATGTCCTTCATGAATTTTGACCATACTAAAAGTACTAAAATAATCTTCAGAATTTTTCTTACTACCCATAGACAAACCACTTTGTAAACCATGTACAATATCTAGCATTAAGTCATGCATTTCTTGCAAACTAAAATCATCTATTTTTTTATTTTTTTGCTTTAATTTTTTTTCCCAAAGATGCTCTAATAATTTAGCAGATAAAAAAGAAGATCTAGCATCACTATCAGACATACTAACACCATCAAAAACAGCATAAACATCAAGCTTTGGTAATACACAATAATTATCACCTACCAAACCATCTTTCCTTTCAGGATTAGCTCGTCTTACTACTTCCACCAAAACATCATCACTCGACTCTGAGCGTCTTTCTATTTCTCCAGCACCAAGTCTTTTATTACCAAATGGAAATTCTATTTTTTCCTTCCTAGTGTCAGCTTTCCATAAAGTATCTTCTCGTCTACCAGATATTTCTAAGACCATACAATTTTATTATAAAGTAATATTATAGTATTGTACTATGTAATTATTATTTTTTCAAATAAAAAAACTCTTGCTCTTGCAAGAATTCTTTTATTGACCCTAGACGGAGTACTAAAATACTACCCCTAAAAAAAATAGGTGGGTAGCCGCAATTTTAGCCCACGGGCTAAAACGATATAGACTTCCCAATGTAATATCTTTGTAGAATAATATTGTACAACCGCAATTTAGGATCACT
>JAQUAW010000009.1 GCA_028687045.1 Patescibacteria group bacterium | reverse complement strand
AATTAAGCGCCAAAGAAATAAGCGCCACCACCACAAAAGCTACTAGCCATTTATTGAGTGGTTGCTTAGGCAAAAATTTGTGTTCTCTAATAATAAATGAAAGCCAAGTCCCAAAAACCAAACCGTACATAATAATCTCTGGGATGTACTTGACCTGGGCATAATAATCTAACGGCGTGTACATAAGTATCAGACTCTCAAGAGGAAACCAAATCAGCAAAAAATAGATAATCCATTCACTTTTTTTCAGACGAAATAACAACAAAAAAGCCAAGACAAAAATCAAGACTAACAAAAAAAGACCGAAAAAATTGTTGGGTAAATATAACAAAATAGTGTCTAACATAGTGCTTAAATATTATCATATTTTCATTGTTTAGACAACTGCGTTTTTGATAAAGTAATATTTGTTAATATCTGTCAATATTCGTCTAATATCTGAAATAATATTTACCAAATATGAAACAAATATTAATCAACATCATTGTTCAATATTCGCAATAATATTTGTTGTAATATTTATAATAATATTCGTCTAATATCTGTCATAATATACGCGATAATATTTTCCAAATATTAACCAAATATTATTTTACATAAATCAAAAAATCCCCAACTTCTGGAGATTTCTATATAATTTTTTAAATTAAGAACCAAGTAATGCTTCAAAAAATGCTTTCCTTTTCTGACTTACTCGAGCCAGACGTTCTTTATCCAGCAAATAAATGGCATAAGATTCCGCCAAGTCTTCTGTTGGACTTACACCAGCATAAGTGGTCACAAAATCTTGTTGTTCGCCATTATAAGAAAAAGTATCACTCTCTTCGTCATATTGCCAAGGTAATCTCTCTACCCACATCTTACGCAAATCTGCACCAGAAGCATTGTCCAAGCAATGACCATATTCATGAGTAACAGTTCCTTCCAAATGTGAAACACCTGGTATTTCTCCACGATAATTTGTATCAGACAAAGCATTGACAAAAAGTACAATACTATTTTGACTGGTATTTTCCATATTGGTCAAAGTCACACCATTGACTGGTTTACCACTACGCGGATTAGCAAAATTGACATCAGTCACGACAATCTCATCGACAAACAATTCATCATTACTACTTTTTTTGATTCTCTCCAAAGATCTCACAATACTCTCAGCCAAATCTTCGGACAGATATTCTTGCCAATTTTTATTTTCTCTTTCGCCACTCAACATAAAAGAAAATCTGATCATCTTATTGCCAATATTTATTTCTCCAGCTTGCAGATAATCTAGAGAAAATTCTTGTCCGGCTGATTGCAAAGCATTTTCTAATTTCTCTACTAGCTCTCTATTCTCTGCAGGAGTTAAGTCATGCAATTGTAACAATTTATCTCTCGGTGATAATTCTACTTTATCCATATTTATAATTTAAAAAAATAATCTAATTTAATTATAACATTCTTATAAAAAATCTACTAGACATATATCGTTGTACAAAGTTAACAAAAATATTTATCAAATATGAAACAAATATTAACGGAATATTAAAAAACATTATTTTATTTAAAAAAAACAAAACACAAGTGCAATGTGACACAAGCAGCCTTACTAAATAAATTATAGCAGATATAAAATAAATGTATAGAAGCAATAATATTAATAACTAAAATAATATATAGTTGTTTTTTATGGTTTAACTAGCAAATAAATAAGCCCTAAAACTTAAATATAATTTTTTTTGTAAGTTCCCTCTCCTGGTAGGAGAGGGTCAGGGAGAGGTCTCAGTCAATGTTAAAAATAAAAACTATTTTATATACAATATCCCGTTAAGACCCTACCCTGCCCCTTCCCTACGAGGGAAGGGAACTTTTTAAAATGTTTTAAGTCTTTCCAAAAATTAATTTGTTAAATAATTCTTTATAAAAAAATAATAATGTAATAATTTAGTAATTTGATAATCTATTTTCTCCTCGCAAAACAGGTAGATAGATCAGATATTTTATCACAACAAAAAAACTCCACTAAAAAATAAGTGAAGTCTTTTAGTGGTGGACTCGACGGGAATCGAACCCGCAACCCCATCTTCGCAGGATAGTATTTTACCGTTAAACTACGAGCCCTTTAGTCCACCGGCAACAATTATAACACAAAATTTGACATAAATAAAATTCCGGTATTAAACGGAATTTTATATGCGAAGATGGTTAACCCGTAGTTATACGGTTTACTATCCTTTGATTAGAGAATACCATTTTTTAAGCCTTTTGTCAAGTGGACAACGTTTACTATACCACATGAAATATCTGTAAATATTCGCAATAATATTCGTCTAATATCTGTCATAATATACTCGATAATATTTTCCAAATATGAAACAAATATGAAACGAATATTAAAAACCACCATCGTTCAATATTCGCAATAATATTTGTAATAATATCTTTCGTAATATTCGTAAAATATTAATCGAATATTAAAAAATATTATTTTACATAAATAAAAAATCCCCAAATTAAATGGAGATTTCTTTTATTTTCATCACCTCTACCCTCTAACCACTCAATCACATCAGTATCACATCAGTATCACATCAGTATCACATCAGTGTAATCTTTTATTAATCAATGTAATCAGTGTCTAAAGAAGAAAGGTTGTGGGCTCTCGGTACGGTTAGGTATCGAGAGCCGGTGTTGGTGTCGCCAGGACGCACATGAAGCGCGCCGTGACGAACGTCTGAGCTTCACCCACTTTGAGCTTTACCGCTGGTTGCGGACGGAGGAGTCAGAATACTCCCCCGGAACTGTCGTGTTGTGGACCCGATCTCGCCCCCAGCGGAATGCCGGGGCGGGTCCTGTGTGTTCACTAAATTGAGACTAGGTCTGCGAGATGCGACCTAGTAGACGACCTACTGCTGGTTGTGCCTGCAGCCCCAGACCCCAGGCGAATTGGGGAGCTGGGCGCAGGGGGACGTTCCGAACGCGGTGTGGCAGTAGCAGCCGTCGACCGAAAAGTCGAAGGCCGCCACGGAGCACTCCCCGTTCTGCGACTGGTACGTCCCGTCCTCGACCCGGCCGTTGCGCGTGGGCGCTGGGCTGGTGGCCGAGTACCACTCGAGGTAGGTGTCCTGCTCGCCCCCGATCACCTCGATGGCGAAGGGAGAGCACTGCCCGGGCTGCGCCTTGGTACGGCAGGTCCCGGCGATGCAGACCTCGCTGTCCAGGCAGTCGTCGTCGACCTCGCACGTGCCCGCGGGCGGGAGCTGCGTGTTCACGCACTCGCCGTCGACGCAGGTGTCGCTCGTGCTCGGGTTGTTGTCGTCGCAGTCGGCGGCGGTCGTGCACTCGGGCGTCGTCGGGCAGCCCTCGTCGGTCACGCCGTCGCAGTCGTCATCCACGCCGTTGCAGAGCTCGGTCGCGCCCGGATGGACGCTGGCCTCACCCTCCATGCAGTCGGCGGGAGGGCTGTAGCCGTCACCGTCGGCGTCGTAGTTGCACGGGGCCTCGACCCCGTCACCGTCACAGTCGGGGTCACAGACGTCCCCGATTCCGTCGTTGTCGAGATCCGCCTGGTCCGCGTTCGGGATCTCCGGGCAGTTGTCATCATCGTTCAGGATCTCATCGCCGTCGATGTCGTCATCGCAGGCGTCGCCCATGCCGTCCTCGTCGGCGTCGAGCTGGTCGGGGTTGAAGTCCAGCGGGCAGTTGTCATCATCGTTCAGGATCTCATCGCCGTCGATGTCGTCATCGCAGGCGTCGCCCATGCCGTCCTCGTCGGCGTCGAGCTGGCCGTGGTTGGCGACCAGCGGGCAGTTGTCATCATCGTTCAGGATCTCATCGCCGTCGATGTCGTCATCGCAGGCGTCGCCCATGCCGTCCTCGTCGGCGTCGAGCTGGCCGGGGTTGAAGTCCAGCGGGCAGTTGTCGTCGATGTCGAGGATGCCGTCCTCGTCGGTGTCCTGGCAGACGTCCCCCACGCCGTCGTCGTCACTGTCAGCCTGATCCGCGTTCGGGATCGTCGGACAGTTGTCGTCGACGTTGAGAATGCCGTCGTTGTCGGTGTCTTCGCATGCGTCACCGATGCCGTTCTCGTCGCTGTCCACCTGGTCGTGGTTGGCGACGTCCGGGCAGTTGTCGTCGATGTCGAGGATGCCGTCGTCGTCGCTGTCCTGGCAGGCGTCCCCCACGCCGTCGTCGTCGCTGTCGGCCTGGTCGTGGTTGGGCACCGTCGGGCAGTTGTCGTCGATGTCGGCGATCAGATCGCCGTCGTCGTCATCATCGCACTCGTCGCCCGCGCCGTCTCCATCAAGATCGGCCTGGGCGGCACAGCTGCCCACCAGATCCTGATCCCAACCGAAGTCATCCACATCGCTCTGCTGGACGCAGAACACGGGAGCCGGAGCCCCCGACTTGAGCGTCGGCGCGACGTCGAGGCAGTCGGTGAAGTCGACGCACGAGACGCCGAGGTCGACGGAGGGCGGGTTGAACTTGGCCTCGCAGTTGTCCGCGTGGCCGGTCCCATCGGCGTTGAGCCCCGCGCTCTTCTGCGCGGGGATGTTGTTACCCTGGCCATCGACGCACGAGGCGCCCACGGCCGAGAAGGCCATGGCGAAGAGCGCCAAGGCCACGATGTTGAACTTCTGGGTCTTCATGAGTTGAGAAATCTCCATCTGAGAAAAAAACGAAAGAACTCTCGCTGGAATCGAACGTTGGCCTATTTTTTTTGCCGAGGTGTTAGCCTTCACCCCGTCTCTCCGATGCTAGAAGCGTGCCCGCAGGCTCGCCCCCAGCATGCCGGTGAGGTCGTCCCGAGTGCCCGTCTCGTACTCGTCCGGCGCCACTGATGACGCTGCCGAAACACGATTCTGCACTCGGTAGTGCCCCCAGCCCGCGCCGCCCATGAGGACGGCCTGGAGATCTTGGTTGATGTTGTACACGATCTCCAGGCTAGGCAGGACCGCCTGAAGTACGTCGCCACCACCGTCGAGCACCACGTAGTGGCGCGCGACGAGCCCCAGGTACCAGTCCGTGTTGAGGCGGTACTGGAGCCCGACGCTCTCGGTGAGTGCGAGGTTGTCGCTGTCGCCGACCCGGGCGTAGCCCAGGCCGAGAGCCGTCGTGAGCCACCACTTGCCACCCAGCTTCAGCTGGGCGGAGAACTCGCCGCCCGCGTAGAACGCGTTCGGCAGATCTCCGGCGACCATCAGGCCGCTGGTGTGAAGGCCGAGCTGGTAGTCGAACCAGTCCTCGTTCTTCGTGGTAGTCTTGGGCTGCTCGGGGCAGGACGGAGGAACCGTCTCTGCCTTCGGCACAGTCTCCATCTCGGCCTCGACCTTCAGACCCTCGCAACGGTAGCTGACGAAGAAGATCCCCCGCGGACAAGTAGCCCGCAGCTTCACCACCTCGCCAACCTCGTGGCAAGTGACCTCGATCGAGTCCTCGACGGACCCGTCATTCGCGCAGTCGAGAGCATAATGCTCCGACCACGTCCCCTCGGAAGCTTTCGCCTCCGTTGTCGCTCCGAACAGCCCCAGGGAGAGGGCTGCCATCATCACGACCACGCTCGTGCGCATGATCTCATTCTCCTGTCTGTTGTCGAAGTTGGCGTTGTTGCCATCCTTGAACCACCCCGCCCTGCGGGTTTTCACCCCGAACGGGGCAGCTAGTGTGGCAAGGGTATATATGCACGAAAACTTCGTACACAAATATCCTAACCACACGTGGTATAAAACAGAAAAATGAAAATATATGAGCATCAAGCACTAAATATTTTTTTGTTATATTAATTGTAATGAACAGTTGTATCATTTGTGACACATCTCAGTATGTGATATTTCACTCACTAAGATGTGCTACAAATAAATACTACCAGTCTCCTACCTACTTACAAAAGTAAATAAGTATGAGACTGGCACCCCCTGGGAACGTGTTAGGTTTGCGAAGTAGAACTTCGCGTACCATATACGTTTCCCAGGGAACACCAGTACGATGTCAGTCGATGCGCTCGATGGATCCAACCGGCTCTGAGAGCTCGGCCCAGATCGCGTCGAGCGCTGCCTTGTTCGCCGCCGACTCGCTACCGAGCCGTGCGTGCTCCTTCGTCGCCTCCGCCTGGTAGTTGGAGACTCGAGTCGACACGCGACGGACCTTGGCGTCAAGCGACGCGACGTCGCCTTCGACCTTGGTCAGACGGGTGTCGTGCTTGTCGACGCGCTTCTCGAGCTTGTCGTAGGCCTTCCCGGCGTCGACCAGGTCGGTCGTGTTCGCCGCGATGTCGGTCGAGTTCTTGGCGATCCCGTTGTTCATCGTATCGATGATACCACCCGGCGCGAAGGCCGGGAGGATCACCCTCAGATGCGCGGTGTTGGCCGCGATCGCCGCGTCGTGCGTCATCAGGCTTGTCGTGTTCGCCGCGATCTTGTCCTCGTTGTCGCCACTGCGAGACAGGGCGATGGGGACGAAGATGATGAAGAACAGGAGCGCCAATGCTCCTAGGATGGTACCGATGAGCCCGAGCCAGCTGAAGCGACGGGTCGTCTGCTGCTGGGCCGCGGCGGGGGGCTGCTGCCCCTGGACCGGCTGGTAGGTGATCGCCGGGGGGGCCTGGAAACGGACCTGCTGCTGGACCTGGAGGTTGGTCGTCCCGCACTGGGGGCAGGGCTGACCGGCCGTGACGTTCTGATGTCCACATTGGCAGTTCATGAATTCACCTCGAAATCTGAGTTGACGTTGAGTGGGAAAAGACAGTTGTTCTCGACAACCCCCGTTTAAGCTCCCCCTTTCCTTGGGGTAAGCCAGGTTGGAGGGGGTACCATACGGGGGTTTTCCGTAGGTTATCTATGCAAGAATATTTTTCTCACACATATAACCTACGGAAATATCGTACTGGTGTATTGTAATGTGCATATTGATATCTAGTACCAATCATCTATGTACGTGTTATTTACACCTACATATATGACTGGTTCCTGGGGGACGCGTCTGGTGGGCGGAGTAAAACTCCGCTCACCGTCTGCGTCTCCCCAGGGAACACCAGTACTACTTGTCGCCGTCGCTGACCTGCTCGATGTGCCCCACGATCGGCGGGGAGGCATCGGAGACCGGCATCGGCGTGGGAACCACCTCTTCGGTCGGCGTCGGCACAGGAGCCGGAGGACCAGCAGGCACGGGGGCCTCTTCGGTCGGAGTCGGCGCAGGGGCCGGCTCGTCCGTCGTGGTGGTGGTCGTCGCGTTGTCATCGAAGTTCTCGAAGGCCGGCTCATCGGGGGTGGTGGCCAGAATTGCCACCTGATCCTCGAGGTTGACGACGCGAACGACGGTCCCGTCGAGCTTGGTCTCGGCCTCGGCGAGCTTCGCCTCGGCCTTCTTGGCCCTGCGAGCCCAAGCGCTGACACGAGTCTCGAGGACCGTGACGCGACCGCCCTTGTTATTGCGGTAGCGGTCTGCGGCCTCATCAAGCGCCTTCATACGATCCTGAAGGACCTTGACGTTGGTCTCGAGAGTCTCGTCCTGCGAGCTGAACTTCTTGTCCTGCGCTTCGATCGCGGTCTTGTTCGTCGTGATGTTCGTCGCGTTCGTCTTGATCCGCGAGTCGAAGTCCTCGATCGCCCCAGGGATGTGCTCCATGACGGGGGAACCATCCTTCTTGTAGAAGAGGAGGTTGCCCTTGTCGTCCTTCTTCTGCACGTCGACGCCGAAGATCGCGGTGTTGATCGCGCCGATCTTCTCGTTGGTCTCGGCCTGCCCCTTCTGGACTCCCGTGACGAAGTCGTAGAAGAAGTAGACACCGATGACCACGAGCGCGAGCACGACGAGACCGGTGATGATATTGCGCTTGTTCACGAAAATTTCTCCCGAAGAAGGTTATGCCGTTGTCGAAGAAAAGAATGGTAGCCTAACCACCGTGCCACCCGCCCGGGTGGGGCTGGTGACCGATGGAAGTTTCCTTGCAGATGTTCCCGTCGGTTATATAGATAAGAAATAATCTTCTCACACATATAACCGAGGGAAACATATAAGTAGTACTGGTGAATTGTAAAGAAAGTATTTACCTTCGACACCTAAGTGTCAGAAAATAAAATATTTCAGCTTATCAGCTGAGAAAGTAGCAGGAACCTCTTCCCAATAGCTTCTCAGAAGACAAAAACCATTTTTTATTCTCATTATTAATGAACGGGATAGTATAGCATATTTTGACCATTTTGTCAAGACCTTTGACCACTGTTTCTAAATATTGTCAGTTACTTTTAGTTATCGACGAATTAGACTGCAAAGTAAAAGTAATTTTAGGTGATTAGAAGTAACTATAGTAACTAATTAAACACTGGTTATTTACCTTAAGGTATTATCGTTTTTGACTATGTTTAGACAATAACTTCACAATAAATGCTCACTAATACCCAATAATCCAAACTTTTCGACAAGACTTTGGAAGATTTATTTAACAGCCGAGTATAACACATTTTGAACATTTTGTCAAGAGGCAAAGACAAATGTCTATAATAAAAAAAGACCTACACAATCAAGTGTAAGTCTTTTTATTATTTTATAAACTAGGCTGCTTTGGCTATTTTTCCATTTCCAGCCTGATCTAGTGGCCTGATATGATAAACCCCCTCTTCATTATGTATCTCCACAGGACTATGTAAGTCACCATTTTTAAGATAAAGAACACCATCTACATCATCAAACTGTTTCCAACCTTTAGGTGGATGGAATATATATTCACTGCCATCTTCCAATTGCATTTTTACAGCTAGACCATCCTCACCTATCAACACATCACTTGCACCTTCAAGTTTGGTAGTACCCTGACCAACATCCTCAAATAACAACTTTTCATCTGGATCTAATTTTTTAAGCAAATATTCTTTGGCAGCATCTGGATTAGTAGCAAGTTCATGTTTCAAATCTGCTGGCAATTGATTGTCATTGGCAGCACCTATCTCGTGTAACAATTTATCTCTTACGCTCAACACTAAACCAGTACCACCATCATGAATATCTGGATTGATTTCTCCCACAAGTTCCTCAATTTGGTCTTTGTATTCTTGGGCTAACTCTGTGTTTTCTGATCCACTAAGTACATCCACATCTTTCGCATCACCAGTTTTACTAGAATGATCTGCAAATTGATTATCATTGGCTGCTTCGTGATTTGTAGCATTATTAGTTACTTCAACATTAGGTTGAGCATGATGATTTGCAACTTCTTTTTCATCGAAGAAAACAGGATTAGCAGGTTTGTCACTGACAGTCCAAGCAGTATTATCATTGGCAGGATGCATAACCTCTGTATAAGGATTTGGTTTCAATCCCCTATCTACATCCAACATTTGCCAGCCATTGTCTGTCTCATGTGGATGGACTGGTAATATTAGATCCTCATGAGTTTGTGGATTGTACATAGACAAAGCTACTTCCCCACTCTTTGGATCAAAAGTTACTTCTCTGATACTTGGTATACCACCCATTTCCTTTATGACTGGACCTAATTTTGTATCTGTAACTAGAGAATGCAAAACTTTGGCGTCACCAGATTCCACCGCTGGTTGTACCTTATTGAAAAATTTATAATTATTTTGCCAATCTTCTGCACTGGATTTGGTTTCAGGAGCTTGAAAATGCAAAGTCTTATTGCTTTCTACAGTATTATAAACTCTACCATCAGCAGACTTGGCAGTGACACTATCATCAAATCTCGCATGCCAATTACCATCTTCACCTTTGTAAACTTTCATCTCTGCACCTTCGTGTATAGTAACAGGATGTCCCATATGTCCATTTACTTTTTTGTAACCCATATCTTCTAGCTGTTGTTCTCGCCAAGCAGCAAAAGCTTTTTTGTCAGAAGCAAACAAATCTTTGAATTCTGCTGGAGCACCTTTGTCAGTAAGAGTTCTATCCAATGTACCCCAAGCACTACCACCTTTTCCAACTTTTAGAGAAAAGATTTGTGGTTTTGATTCTACTTCTGGATTTAGTAACCCTTCATGATTATTAGGAGATTCTGCAGGTAATTCACCTGTATTACTAGCAGTACCTGCATGATTATTGTCCAATCCAGCGATAGCACCACCATTTTCACCAGCTTTGGCCACAGCTGCAGCACCCACACCAGCTTTTTCACCAAGAGCATTAGCTCCCTTGCCACCCAGATTATCTGGATTCATACCACCAGCTGGAGTACCAAATATACCTTCTTTGATTTCTTTGGCTGCTGCGCCAATAAGTAAAGCACTAGCCGCTCCCAAGACCGCACCACCAACAGTATAAGTAAATGTCTTATTTCTATAAGTTTTATTGGCCAACCAATTACCAAAAGTACGCATGAGACCTTTTCTTTCTTTTGGAAGACCTTCTTCAATTTCTTTACTTCTTGCTTGAAGTTGTTCGAGTACCACACCCATATTTTTTCTATCTTCTTGTCTTTCATGTAACAAACCAATACGTTCGGCATCAGTGATAGCACTACGCATATCCATAAAGAGCATACGTGCTTCAGCATCTACCAATTTTCCATCCTTATCTATAATTACATTAGCATTGTAATCGACATAATTACCTTTTTCATCTTTTTTGACAATTCCAAAGACTGCCAAATCCGCTGGCTCAGCATTGATATGTACCAATCTTTTCAATCTAATAACTTTGTCACGAAGAACTTTTCTATTTTCTGCTGACAAAGAATCAATAGAATAACTAGGATCTCTAAACGCTGTTTGATTGACAGCTCGTAAATCTGAAATGTCAGTATAAATAGATCCTCTAGCTTTGGCTTGCTGTGATTCTACTTGTCTAGCACGACCTTCTTTGTAGCCTTTGATACCACCAAAGAGAGCACCCATAGAAGCTCTAGTAATTTCACTATCGGCCAAATAAGCCAAACTTACAATACCACCCATAGCAGCTGAAGCTACAATACCTGTTTTGCCAGAATAAATTGAAACAACACTTTCCAAAAGACGCATAATTTTTGGATCATCTTTGGACAATAATTCTGCTTTGCTGTCACCTTTACCATTCATCTTAAAAATTATTTGTGCAAGTTTTCTTTTGTTTTCTACATCTTCTTCTTTTATTTCAAGATGAGCCAGAGCTCTTTCATAAAGAACACGAGCATTACCTTGCAAATCTTTGGCTTCGGTGACTTCTGCGACTTCAGACAATTGAGACATTTCTGTGGTCAAATCACGAGTAGTTTGAGCAAGAATAGCAGAAAATGATGGCAACTCTTTTATATTAGAAGAAGCAACTATAGTAGAATCTAGACTCCCTAAAACTTTACCAACAATATTTTTTACAACATCACCCTTTTTACTATCTTCCAATTCTTTTTGTAATCTTTCACTACGAGCTTGCATTCTCTTATTACCAAAAAGTAATTTGTTGAGAGCTCCTCTAATACCACCACCAACAGTACCACCAGCAGCCACTCCAATAGCAGCAGCTCCACCAAGAGCAGCCACACCTAGACTAGCACCAACAGCGGCACCACCAACCAAGGCCGTGGTAATAGCCATTCTAGCCGCAATCTGACCTTTGAATTTCTTAGTTTTATCCCACCAACTAATATTATTGGCAATTTCTTTTTTCATGACAGCCTGCAACATTTTGTCCACACTAGCAGCTGCTTGTCCTGCCAATTTTTCATCCCAAAGTTTTTTGAAATCTGCCCAATTTTTGATACCAGCTTCACGCAATTTGGCGAGTAAGGCTGGATTAGGTGAATTTTCAGAAATAAGATTTTTGAATTTTTCCAAAATCTTTGGTTTCAAAGCTGTGACACCATTGACATCGGTATAATCCAAACCTTCTGTCAACATACTAGTCAAAGCATCTTCAACTACCAAAAAGTTTGACTTCAAAATTTCTTGCATCATCGGTTCTGTCATATCTATGACAGGAGTTTTTTCTTGAATACTATTCTCTGTTTCTTTTGATATATTTTTGATTTCTTCTTCAGCTTTTATTTTTTGTATGTCTCTAGCATCACCATCCAATTCTCTATTATTATCACTTACCAAGTCAAATCTATTTCTTTGTAAAACATCCTTTGAGTCATTAGCTTGTAAAAGACCTTCTCTTACAGCCAGATCCCTATTAGAAAGACTTGTACTATCTTTATCAAAATCTGCTAATCTCTTTTGCAAAGCCTTATATACGCTAACAAAAGAATCTTCTGGTGTACCATCATCTTTTTTTGGTATAGACTCCAGCATAGCTTGCATTCTAGTTTTCGATTTTTCTACTTCTGAACTGAAATCGAAGACTTCTTTGTTTTCTGCAGTCTCCTCACCTAATTCTTTTTTATCAATAATATTTTTCAATACTTGATCTAGAATTTTTATATTTTTAGCTAGATAAACTGAATCCAAATAGTCATCAGAACTGGCAGCTGGCTTGACATAGTCAACGACAACACCATTATCTTTTCTGAGTTGACTATCCTCAGTTGTTGAATCAATCTGAACAGCTTCCATTCTCAATCTAGTCACTTCATCTAAAATCTTCTTTTGCAATTCACTCCTACGACCAGAACGTTCAAAAAAATTTTTATAAATTTCTTTTTTAGCTTTGGCTTTTTTATTTTTAAATTCTTTTTCTTCTGCAGGGGTTAGTTTAACTTTATCTTTATCGAAACCTTTACTACCCTTTGGTAATTTACCATTAGCATCAGCATGAGCACTCATAAAAGCTTCTTCTTCAGTTTTTCTTCTATCGACTAAAACACCCTCACGTTCATCATCTATTTCTTCATACGCTTCTGCAATTTTTTGTTCCAACTCTTCCTTCATTGCTTCAGCATTTTTAGCATCTTTTGTTAATTCTTTTTCTCTTACTGCTTTATCTTTTTCAGTATCATCATGTCTAAAATCTTCAAATCTTCTAGCTCTGGCAGGTGGTGCTGGTGTAGCACCAGTATTGTTAATTACCAAATCCACATCAGCACTCAAAGATTTCAATACTTGCTCTGATTTTTTCATCAAACCGGCTAACTTTTCTTGCAAAGCTGTGAGTTGATCATTATCAAGTTTGTTCATTTTATTTATTTCTGGCAAACTAGCAAAAATTTCTGTAACAAATTTATTAGCTTTATGAAGTTCGGTAGTAAATTCCAATCTCTTTTGTGCAGATAACCTACCAATTTTAGCCTCAAGAGTAGCTACATTTTGTTTAGCCTCATTTACACTTCTCCACAAATCTATAATTTCTTGTCTTACACCTACTTCTGTTTTATTTTCATCATTATCTTTTACATTATATTCTATACTACCATTTTCAGTAACATAAGAAGTCTCAATAGTAAAATCACCATAATCTGCATCTTGAATATTCAAACCATTTGGATATTTTACTATTTTTGGTTCAGCTTCTACTGGCAAATCTAAATCAACAGAGTTTCCTGGAGTTTTCTCATAAGAAATTTTCAAATTCAATTTACCATTTTTTACATCATCTTTGGTTACTTCTTCTCTCAAAGTAACTTCTTTCCAGTCACCATCTATATTTACCACAATTTTTTTACCAGCTGTAAATTGGTCAAATTTGGTTTTTTCAAATACACCCAAATCTGGAGATTGTTGTTCACGAGTCCTCATATAGTTAATGTTTTATAGAATGAATAGTACTTAAAATATCATGTATTTTTGATTTTTTTACATAGCTTCTAAGTTGCTCCAATACTTCTTTTTCTTCTTTTTCAATACCATCCCATTCAATAACAAAATTATCATAAGCTTGTTGCAAACGAAGTAATTTTTCTTGATTCATTTTTTTGCTTTCTTCTAATTGTGCTTGAGTTGGTACAGGCATAAAAAAATTTATAGAGTAGACACTATATCTTTCAATTCTCCTTTGAAATCAAGCAAAGTTTGATCTACTGTCGCTTGAAAATCTGGAATATTGTCTACCCAAAATTGTTGCAAATCTTCTGGAGAAAAATCTTTTTGTTGCAAAAATTTTTCCAAATTTTTTACAGATTCTTCAGACAACTTAGGGATAAGTGCCAAACCAAGACGACGTTCGGCTTCTGCCACAAATTGAGGCACATATTCACTACGTGTTTCTTCTGACAAAGTTTCAAAACCTGCTTCATCCAAAGTTTTTTCTATAAAAACTTTCAAAAAATCAAATTGAGCTAATTCTTGTTGCATATTGTTTAAATTAATAATTAAACATAAATTAATTTTCCTAAAATATTTAAAACTTTTTTTTCGTTCCGACAAACCCTCCTGACCTCCCTTAAAAAGGGAGGAACTCTTCTAAAAGCCAAGTTTACTTTTCAGGTTCTCCCCTTTTTAAGGGGAGGCAGAGGGGTTTCAATCACCGTAACTCATTTTTAAGGAAGGACAGGTGAGTTTTTATAAATTATAAATTTTTTCTAAAACCTTGTCTAAATTATTCAAAATTTCTTCATTAGTAAACCTGGTAATTTTAAATCCCATTTCCTTCAATGTTTCTTCTCGCATTTCATCATAATCTTTTTGTTTCAAATGTATTTTACCATCTATTTCCAAAACAGTCTTTTTTTCATGACAATAGAAATCTGCTATAAAATAATTTATTTTATTATTTATATTGAATATTATAGGGAATTGTCGCAAAAATCTCAAATTATTTATTTTTCTATTCCTTATTTTCTTCCACAATATTTTTTCTGTTTCTGTCTGATTATTCCTCAATCTTCTAGCCCGCATTTTTATTTCTTGGAGTTTTTGTAAATAAGGAATCATAAAGTAAACTTAATTTCGCTCCAACAAACACCTCTGTCTCCCCTTATAAAGGGGAGGACTTTTCTAAAAACTTAATTTCTTTTTAGGTTCCTCCCTTTCTAAGGGAGGTCAGGAGGGTTTCAATCACTATTTCTTCACCACTACTAATCCCATCAAAAATACTCCTACCATAAATCCAAGCAAGGCATTCAATGCAAGGTTTGGTCTAACTGGCCACTTGGTAACCACAGCATTGTTGACTACTTTGATAGTCACGTCTCCACCAATATATTCCCAACCACGAGCCACAAGAGCATCAGTAGCAGCATTGGCTAATTTTTCAGCTACTGCAGGTTCACGATGAAATGAAGAAACATTCAAAACTCCAGTACCATAAACAACAGAAGGTACAATCGTCTTTTGCCAAAGTTTGCGTTTTTCTCTTTCATTTTTGTTTTCAAAATAAGACCAATCTATATCATAATTTTTTTGATCTTTTACTTTGGCATAAAAATCATTGGTCTTCATAACTTGAGCAATATTTTCGCCAACACGTTCAGCTGAACGCACAACAGTATATGGATCAACACCCGTACGTGATTGTGAAATTATCAGTACTTGAGCATCAGCTCTATACTGCAAGGGAAAAAGTAAGGTAACGCCAACCGAAAGTATAGCTACCAAAATTCCCACCAAAAATATTAATTTGAAACCACGTCGAAGACGTCCTAGAGGGTTGTGTGTGTTGAACATAATGTTTGTGAATTTATTAAATAATATTTTTTAATATTTGTTATAATATCTGCCTAATATTTTCAAATATTAAACAAATATTACCTTATATTTTATTAGAAATTAGTTATTAGAAATTAGATGAATTTTCAAATCTACTTCTTCATTATTTCTCCAAACAGTCAAAGAAAAATCTCCACTAGTTGTCAGCAATGTCTTCCACAAATTATGAAGATCTATACTACTACCATTTACGGCAATAATTATATCACCTTTTTTCAAAATTGTAGCATCACTACCAGGATTAACTATATAAAAACCATTACCAGGTGTTCCAGTAATATCACTTATACCATGACGCTCAACAAAGTAACCTGTCCAATCAATATTATTTTTTATAAATTCACCATTTTCCAAAAGATGAGGCAATTGATAATCTGCAAACCAGGCTGTCTGCAACATACCATTTTTATCCACAAAACCAACAAATTGACCTTCTTCAGTCATAACAATATTACCTATTTCAGTTTCTGGTTCAAGTCTTAGACGACTATATTGTTCAGTAATTTTGTGTATACTTTCAGCCACAACAATAGTATCACCTAGCTGTCTTTCTTTCCAAACATTGTAATCAGAAACCCAAACTTTGGTGCCATTACCAAAGTTGTTCCAATCAGGAAAAGACATCACACGAAAATTATTACCCACAAATTTTACATAAAGCATTCCCCTAGCTGAATCAAAAATAGTATTTTCAATTTTGTATTCCAAACCTTGACTATCTAGTGCTAACCAATTAGTTAATTTTACTTTATTGAAATCTGGATAATAAATAACTCCCCAACCACTAGAGCTAAGCATAGCCACCCTACCCAAAAAAGAACTCTCTGGATAAAAATTACCTGACACTTGCAATGTTTTGTCAAAAATATTTATAGTACTAAATTCTAATCTCTTGGCAGCCAAAACACTTGGAGTCTGACTCCAAGTAGTGATGTCATTATCTTTGTCATTATCATTTTTATTATTATTTATCAAAAAAACTCCTCCTTGCGTAGAATAAAGAGAAGGTTCAAACCAAGCAGTTATAACCAAAGCACCCGTAAATCCGGCTAACAAAGAAATTATAGCAACATAAATAATAAGACGAATATTTTGCCAACTTTGAGCTGCTTTTGTGGAATAAACTTTTTCTGGTAAATGTGGAGGTTGTTTTTTTATCATACCCATCTAATAATATAAAGTACAAAAATATACAGAATTAAATTAATTAACAAAAATGAAATTTGCTGTTTCCAAATTATATTTTCTTTTGTCAAATGAAAACGTACAAATAATTGTAACAAATACCAAATCCAAACAGTGAGTAACCCTAAAGCCAAATAACCAAATGGTAAATAAATCATCACCCACATGAGTTCAAAGACAACCGTAGCAAATATAATAGACCAAATAAGTAACTTTTTGAACTCTGATTTGAAATACAAACTCCATATCATGTAAGCCGCAAAAGCAGAATAAACTGCAGAAAAAATACTAATCAAAACAAAAGAAAAATTAGGAAAATAAATATGCAAAGCATAAGCACCTATCATAAAAGCATAAGTATTGAAAACATACAGCATCATCATCATACGACGCAAAGGTTTTTCTTTTACTTGGATAGAATGACTTGTCTGAGGTCTACTCCAATAAGCAATAAAGAAAAAAACTAATACTGAAAATGCAATGAAAATATAACGTATCAAAATATTTTCTACCAAAAGAATCAAAGCAACAAATGACCAAGAAGTCATAAAGTTGAGTGCAATCTCTGATTTATCCAAAGTATATCGAAAAGCAACAAAAGAAAAATATGCAATTAATAATCCCATGCCTACAAAAAAGACATACTTATTTGGCCAAAAATTTATAACCAACAAAATTAGAGGCAATATAAATATAGAGGCAATAGCAACAAAAACAGATTTATCTTTCTTCATAATTAACTAAACTATTTAAAATTTCCAAAATTTTATCTTTACTAGCCTTCGGATCAATCTCCAATCCTTGATCTTGCATACGCACAATTTGTAGAGTTGCACTCAAAAACATTTCTCTTTTTTCCGCAGGTACACGAATATTCAACATATCGTTTTCCAAATTTTTGGCAACTGTTGCAATATCTTTGTCACTAGTCTGTACTAAATCAATTTGTTTTTTAATTTCTTCTTCATAACTATTCAATAATTCAATAGGACTTAGTTGTTGTTGAAAATTACTATTTTGATTAGTATTTATAAAATTACTTTTTGTCTGATATCTACTAAACAATAAATACAAAATTATAGAAACCGCAATTATTACAAAAAGAGCAATTACTAAAAAAATACCCAAAACCAAATCAAATTTTTTTTTATGAGAAAACATATATTTTTACAAAAATAATTTGAATTTATTATACAACAATTACCTGAATCTTGCAAAAAATGTACAAATAGCTTATTATAAGTCAAGAATATCCTTATTATTTAAAAATTACTTTAAACTACGAAATAACAATCTCCCTCCCATTTGTAAGGGGAGGGTTGGGGTGGGGTTGCGTTGTACTGCCACGCAACCCCCTCCTAACCTCCCCCTTATCGTGGGGGAGGAATTAAAAAAGAATATGCCCACCTACGCCGTCAATAAAAAAGCAAGATTCGACTACGAAATCCTCGAGACTCTGGAGGCTGGCTTAGTATTGACAGGTCCTGAAGTAAAATCTGTACGCAACAAACAAATCAAGTTGGCTGGCAGTTTTGTAACTTTTCACAATGAAGAAGCTTACTTACTAAACACTCACATTTCCAAATACAAATATTCTAATGTAAAAGATTATGAACCAGAAAAAAGCCGAAAAATTCTACTAAACAAGAAACAAATAGCTTATTTAACAGGAAAATTGCAAGAAAAAGGCTTGACAATTATCCCCCTTTCAGTATATACTAAAGGCCGTAAAATAAAGGTAGAAATAGGCATTGGACGTGGTAAAAAACAATTCGACAAAAAACGTGTCATAAAAGAACGAGAAGGAAAACGTGACATAAAACGTGCCCTCAAAGGCGACTATTAACCACAATTTTCAATTAACTAATTTTCAATTTTCAAAGTGACTTGTTTGTTACTAAAATAATTGAAAATTTAAAATTGAAAATTTCTAAATTTTCAATCAAGGGGATGACAGGATTCGATAGTTGGATCTTGTTACCTTCCATAAGCATGTCGAGGAGCTACGCTTTCCTCGTAAATACCGGCGTAGAATTCCTAAGTGCAAACTTAGCAAGTCGCGTGAGAACAGCTGTTGTTAGCCTAGCTAACGCTTTCAGTATGCCATCATTCGCATCTGTAGTAGCTTAAACAAGCTCATCTACCATCGCTTTTCGAGATACTCGATATTGAAGCCTGCGGTGTCAACCCCCATCGAGCGTAAATTGAAATGGTTTTCTGAACGTTTCAATTGACAATAAACCAGAATAGTTGGTAGTTGTTTTGCTGGTTTTCTAGCTACCATACGAAATACCAAACCTAGCTACACATGTAGAATATGGAGATAACCCATCTAGACCCGGGTTCAATTCCCGGCATCTCCACGAAAAAAAAGCCTGAAAGGCTTGAAATGCCTAAAAAGCCAAAAAAGCCTTTTAAGCCTTTTGAGCTTTTTAGGCCTTTCAAGCTTACTTTAATATAGTAAAACTTTCACAAAGACCACCTTAATCTTAGAAAAAAAACTAAACAATAAAAAACGTTATGCGTATATCCCGAAAAAAACGTCCAGAAAAAGCCCTAATTCCAAAATACAAAAAAAATAATGAGATTGAAGCTGAAGAGCTTATAGTTTTGGATGAAGAAGGAAAAAATATAGGTACAATGTCCAAAAAAGCAGCGCTTGATATGGCTTTTGAAAAAGAAATGGACTTAGTAGAAATCAATCCAAAAAGTACTCCTCCAGTGGCTAGACTAATTGATTTTACAGAATTCAAATACCAAAAAGAAAAAGAAGCACGCAAACAAAAAGCTCACTCTAAAACCAGTGAAACCAAAGGTCTTCGTCTTTCTGCTCGTATTAGTGAACATGACTTACAAATAAAACAAAAACAAGCTGAAAAATTTCTAAATAGAGGTGACAAAGTAAAAATTGAATTAAATATGAAAGGCCGTGAAAACGCCAGACCAGAGATAGGAATTGAAATTGTCAAAAAAATGATAACCGATATTCAAAAAACAACAGAAACTCGTTTTGAACAAGAAATCATTAGACAAGGCAAAAGTATTGTGACGATTATTGTTAAAAAGTAATCAAAAGAACCTATACACACACCATCTCTTGACTTAAGCTCAAAAGTAGTCTATAATCACGGAGCTTCAATTATCTCAAAATTATCAAAAATATGCCAAAAATGAAGACACACAAAGGCACTGCCAAAAGATTCATGGTGAAAAGATCAAAAAAAGGCACAAAAGTTCTAAAAAGAACTGATGGTCAAGATCATTTCAACTCTCGTGAATCAGGTAATACCAAACGCAACAAACGTACTGACAATGTGGTTTCTTTGCCATTGCAAAAAACTGTTGTCAAAGCTTTGCCATATTCATAAACTGTAATAAATAAATATTATGCCTAGAGTAAAAAGAGGTGTACAACACGTCAAACGCCGTAAGGCCATCATGAAAAGAACCAAAGGTTTTGAAGCAGGTAGAAAAAGTTTGATAAAACTAGCTCAAACTGCAGATACCAAAGCCGGTGCTTATGCTTATCGTGATAGAAAAAACAAAAAAAGAGAAAATCGCCGTTTATGGCAAGTAAAAATCAATGCAGCTGTTCGTGCCTTAGGTACTTCATATAGTGTATTTATAAATTCACTAAAGAAAAACGAGGTATTGATTGATAGAAAAATTCTAGCTGAAATAGCAGAAAAAAATCCTCAAGTATTTACAAAAATATTTGAAGAAGTAAAATAAAACTTTTACAAAACAAAATTCCTGATTACGTCAGGAATTTTTTTATTAAAAAAAATAAAAATTACAAACAAAAGTTTTAAATTCCTTATGTTGTTTCTAAAAAAATAACAAAATAAAAATTGATTCTCCCCCTACTAGCGGTAGTGTACAGTAATTTTAATCAAAATCAAGAAAATTACGCACAACCTTGCGGAGATTTGCCATAGGTCGAGTGTTGAACCTAAAAACTGCTTCTGAGAGGTACTGTTTGTAAACATTTTTACTCAAAGTTCTTTTACTACGAAAGAAATGTCTGAGATATCTCCAAAAGGATTCAATACCATTGGTGTAGACATTTTTGTCAGTAACATAGACATGAGCATGATATACAACTCTGTGTTTGTAACCAAGTGATTTAAGTGGTGCGTAAGCACCAAAACCATCAGAATAGATAGTTGTCCCAGGAGAAACCATTTTTTGAATAATTGGAATTATGGTTTCTTGACGTGGTTCAACATTCATTGTTGTAACCCAGACTAAACCGGTTTCCCTAGAGCGAATACCAAAGAAAGGTACTTTACCTACCATTCCGGTACCTTTCATACCAAATGGTTTTTTACCAAAATAACTTTCATCTACTTCCACCGCTCCTGTAAACAGAGGTGGCGGAGGTAGTTGAAGAATTTTTTCTCTTATTCTTCCATACCACAGTTGGACAGTTGTTCTAGAAAGATTTAACTTTCTAGCACAGACTGCTGCTGGAGTTGCATAACACCACTCTGTGATCAGTTGTGCCATTTTCCAGCGACTCAATTGAGTCTGTTTAATTTTTTTATACATCTCCTATTGTAGCACATTTTGTACAAATTACTGTACACTACCGCTACTAGGGGGAGTTAGAGGGGGTCTATAGCAAGACAAAACGTTTTATTATACTTCAGACCTCCCCTAACCCCTCCTAATAGGAGGGGGATTATCCATCACATCTTTGATAAACTTTTTTATACAATTAAAAAGTTAGTTAAAAAGATAAAAATAACGTTTAACTTATTATTGTTTTAAATATATCATCTTACAATTTTATTTACCAGTACCAAACAAATCTATCTATTTTAAATAATAAACATATAATAAAACAACAAGCAAAAATACAAATTTATCCTAAATTAGCTAATCTTGACAAAAAACATAAAACTTGCTAATATCTCTTAATAATACTAAAGACTTTTATAGTGTTTGGCGCTGACGGGGCACCCCCTCCTTTGCTCCTATGTCACGCCGAACACTACGAAGGTCTTTTTTGTTTTTCTATAATTGAAATTATGCTATAATAAGCTAGTTCAAAAAATATAAAGAAAATTGTTAAATTGCTAAATTGTTTTTTTTTAACAAAATTTATTTAGTGAGTTCCTCCCCATTTTAGGGGGAGGTCAGGAGGGGGTCTCGCACTATGCAAATAAGAAAAACTTATCGAGCTAATAATAATATTACTAAAAAAATAAAAGAAATTTGTAATGCAATATCCCGTTAAGACCCTACCCTGCCCCCCTCCCATTCGGCGGGCAGGCTTCCCTATTTATCCGCCTAGGGCGGACGAGGGAAGGGAACTTGGTTAAGAAAATTTTATTAAAAAATAGCATTTCAACAATGTAACAATTTAGCAATTTGACAATGCAAAAATGTAACCATTTATGAAAATATTCAACTTCAATTTTCTACAAACCAACTACGAACGTAGCAACAAAACAATTAAAATAAAAATACCCATTTCAGATGAAGCCAAAAAACTCACTTCCCTACTTTTGCAAAGCAAGGAAGAAAAAGATCGACAAAGTCTGGGAGATTTGCTTTTGGATGAGTTGGCAGATCTGGCTAAAATAGATATTGTAAGTTTGAAAATATCAGATACTAAGCAATACCACAAAAAGCGCAACGGCAAAGTAGCTATGAAACAATATGGCTATTACAAACCTGGCAGTAAATACATCTACATCAGTAATAGAACCGCTGTCAGAGGGCAAATTCTGGCCCCTAAGACCTTCTTAGATACACTTTTGCATGAATGGACTCACCACTACGATCACCAGAAATTGGGGCTAAATTCTATCCACAGTGCTGGCTTTTATGCCAGGCTCAAAGATATCAAAGAAAAGCTGGGCTACTTTGCTTACTAACAGCACAAATATTGACATTTAATTCAAAAAAAGGTATCATATTATCCGTACTCAACAAACTAATCCAAAATTATGGGAATGAGAAAACAAATCAACGCCAAATTCAAAATTGAGCGTGAAAAAGCAAAAATAAGAAGAGACAAGAAAAAACAAAAACGTCTTGCCAAAGCTGCAACTGCTACAAAATAGTTTGTAATTTTGGTTTAGAATTATTGTAAGTTTTCAATTCAATTATCAAAAATAATTGAATATACGGACCGGTAGTTCAACTGGTTAGAGCACTGCCCTGTCACGGCAGAAGTTGCGAGTTCGAGCCTCGTCCGGTCCGCATAGGAATTTCACAAAAAACCTCACTACTTTAGTGAGGTTTTTTGTTTATCATCTAATTGATAACACCCCTTTGACCATAAAAAAAATATCTGCTATGCTATATAAAATTATACTAAACTAAATTACTCAAAAAACATATGTCACAAAAGAAAAAAATTCTTGTCATAAGCTATGGAGGTACTATTGTCATGGTAGTGGATAAAGAAAAAAACATGGTGGTCCCAGCCAAAAACATAGACGAAATTATGGAGCTTGTCCCTGACTTGGATCAAGTTGCCGATGTCTCTATGGAAATACTCTCCAACAAAGACAGTACTAATGTAAGTCCCCAGGACTGGACAAGACTAGCAATGTTTATCCAAGAACAACATGACAAATATGATGGCTTTGTCATTACTCACGGCACCAATACTATGGCCTATACCGCCTCGGCACTCACTATCGCACTTGGCAATGGTTTGCAAAAACCAATAGTACTTACCGGCTCGCAATTACCTTTGACAGAATACGGCAATGACGCCAGATTTAATTTTGAAAACGCTGTAAAAACGGCTGTGGTAGCGGCTGAACAAAATATCGCCGAAGTGATGATTGTTTTTAGTGATTTGATTCTCAGAGGTTCACGCTCAGTCAAAGTCAGCGAATCTTCTTTTCGAGCGTTCAAATCCCCTGCTTTTCCAGAACTAGGTATGATTTTATCGACAGGCATTCATTTTAGTTCCATTGTCAAAAAGGCTGATCCGACAATTCCCCTAAATATCAAACCACACTTTAGCAATGATATTGTTAGTCTGGATCTGACACCGGGACAGTTACCAGGCCTGATAGAAAGCATTGTGACTTCTGGAAAATGCAAAGGCATCATCTTCAAATCACATGGAGCAGGATCAGTCCCTACAGAAGGTGAATATTCTTTTCTACCACTTATCAAAAAAACCGTTGGTACCCTCAAAATACCAGTCATTGTTTCTACAAAATTTCTAGGAGGAAATAGTTACAAAAAAGTAAACGACGAATGTGCAGTATTGGCACTTGAAGCTGGCGCCATACCAGGCGGAGATTTGACAGATGTCATGACAGAAGTCAAACTTATGTGGATTTTGGCTCAAGGTACCATGACAGAAGATCAAGTAAGAAAACAAATGATGACACCCTATGTAGGCGAGATGCGTGAAATAATTTGAAATTGATATAAAGATATTTTCAAAAAACCTCACTAATTCAGTGGAGTTTTTTGTTTTGTTTTCAAACTAGTGATATAATAAAATCATACTAATATAATTTTTTATGAACAAAAAAAATAAAATAATAATAGCTAGTATTTTTAGTTTATTAATTATAGGATTAGCTATCTTTTGCTTCTTCTACCTAAAACAAAAAGAAGACTACACTCCTCCAAACAATACTTTCACAAGAACGTATGACACACCTAATATTTACCTCTACCAACAAGAAGGTTACAATTGGCTAGATGAAGAAAATTATATTACTGCAAAAAAAATACTAACCCTAGATTGGGTTATATACCCGCTTTCAAACAAAATTCCTAATACGACTTTCACCCTATCAAAAACAACAGATTGCGCTGATTTGTCAGATGAAAATAGAACATATCTATATGTCGCAGGTGGAAAATGTCAGATAGACTATTGGCTAGAAGCAAAACAAAATAATAAAATAATAAAAATTGACACCTATACTAAACTACTAGAAATACTTGGTGGTAAAATTGACACACTTGAAAAAGCCACACTATTTGTAAGCGCAACATTTGGAGATGTAAAACGTCAAAAAGATTTGTTAATCGCCAAAACACTAGAAACAAACAATGAATTTTTTGTACAAGTAACCGAAGAAAACTCTTTTGGTTGTGGAGATCACTTACCTACTGTTGCTATATACAAAATAAATGAAGATGGTAGCACCGACAGAATAGCAGAACAAATCCAAACAGAAGAACCTGGTCCAGAAGTTTGTATAGACTAAAATTATACTATCCAAAAAAATAATCCTAATTTATTAGGATTATTTTTTTGTTATTTGTAAGTATTTTCATCTCGCAACTTTATACTATCAATTATTATTTCTTTACTATTATCTTCATAATGAAAAATAATACGAAATCTACCAGAACGTAAGCGAAAGAAATCCGTACCTTTCAATTTCTTAATATTCAATCCAGTATTTTGTCCTGATAATAATTTACTGATAACCAAGAGTAACTGTTCCCTACTTTTTTGGCTAATTTTGCGAAGCAATTTTTCTATTTTGTCCATAAAAAAATTATTCAACAATTTTTTTCAATATTTTTTCCAAATCCTTAGCTTTGATACCTTTGCCTTTGTTATCACGAATAGCATCGAAAACAGTGTACTCCTGACTTTGTTCTAATTTGTCCAAATCTAATGGTCTAATTTCGAGATGAGAATCTTTTTGCTCAACCAAAAATCTATCAGTAGCAAAACGTTTTCTCCAAGAGGCTGGGATAGTAATTTGACCTTTAATGGTCGCTTTGGTAATAGTGATCATAATATTTTATAAAGTAATAATGTATTACATTCTTACTATACTACGCTATCTTCATTTTGTCAAGACACCTTCTTCACTCCTCCACTCATTACCAAATCCCCAACCATTCCATTTCCAAACAGCACTATATTTACCCAGACAATCTGGACTGTCCACATAATCCCCTTCTAAAACCACCAAATCATTTTTGCTGTCATTATCAACATCTACAATTTGAAAAGCACAGTTTGGAGCACTAAGATTAGAAGATTGCCAGACTGGTTTTATTTTGTTATTTACCAAATCAAAAACAAAAAAATGATTCTTGATACTCATATCATTTTCCTCTACCCAAAAAGGTTGAGAAGAACCAAAATTACCAGGTTTCCAGACAGACATGTTGATATCCACTATCCCGTCACTATTAGAATCAGCTAAAACAAAATCGTCTACCCACCAATCAGAATTTGATTGCCAAAGTATTTCTTCTGCTTGTACAATTGATAAAACTCCATTTTCCAAACTATAATTTTCTAAAATACTATTTTTGTCCAAATCAGCTTCTTCATTTTTTGAAATATTACCACTCATCATTATCAAATTATCCACTCCTAATACAGAAGCTTCCTCATTTTTTTGAGGAAGCTTCTTTTTTTGTGCTGAAAAATCTGAGAAGTCATTTTCAGCAGATAGATCAATTTCAATTTCTGTTTTTGTCGCCAAGTTTGCAAAGTTAATACTAACCAAAACAATTAGCAAAAATATTACAAACCCGACTAACAAAATTATTTGTTTTTTACGCATCTCTATTGTGCTACAAATGAATTAGTCCACGTAGGTAAGGCAGGAGCTTCACCATTGTTTAGCATATCTCTCCACTTACTATCTGTCAGTCTGTCTGATAAGTCCCAGGCAAATTCATAATAAGAATAAACACCACCTTTGGCAATACGCAATTCACCATCAATTGGTACCACTACATAAATATCATAAATTCTACCGGTTGCCTCTTCCAAGACTTGACCATTGGGATCAGTTGCGACGTCTGAAATAATAGCAGCAGGATTTTCCATCAAATAATCACTTTGTTTTTCATATTCACTAAAAGATTTATCATCTTTGTTTACTTCCAACCAAAAATGTTCTAGTTGTCCACCATAAGATCTAATTAATTCATATTCTTCATCAGTCAAATTTTCGTTGTTCAATTCTTTTTCCGAAATTGTTTTTAGTTTCAAAGCCAAAGTTTCCATTTTGGAAATATTATCTTTCATTGTCTCAGTCAAAAGCGCCCGACTTTCTAGACCTTCTTTTGTCATCTTGAGTAGTGAAGCTAACCTAGCATAAACATAAACATTTGGTTCGACATAACCTCTATCATCTTTGGCTTCTGGTTCACTTGGACCACCGCCCATCTCAGCATAGACTTGCTTAGCATAAAGAATAGTATCGTGCTTGAGCTCTGACCAACTACCTAAATAAGTATTTAGATCTTTTCTAACCCAAGCTTTATTTTGCATAAATGTAGGATAACCACTTCCCTTTTCTTCCAAAAGTGGACGAAGCTGATAAAGCCATGACCAATACAAATTCTGGGTCCAATTGCCCACTGAAAAAGTATCTACATATTTTCTCATACTAAGCATATTGGTAGAATATTTTTCATATTCTGTTTCTCCCATCTCTGTCAAAATATCTAAAGCTTCCTCAGAACCCATAGCCGAAGGAATATCTAAACCTTTTGGCAACATCCTATTTGGTGTTTCTCTATCTACCAATCTTTGGAAAATAGCAGCATCAATCGTAAATCTTTGCCCCATAAATCTAAAACCTTTTATTTCCTTTTCTCTATCTGGTTGAATTTCAGAATTAAAAACTGGAATAGAATTTATTTGTGGTGGTTCAAGTTTTTCAGTAGCTTTTACAAATTCAGCCAATTTTTCTTTGTCACTAGTAAGAGTACTAAATGAAATTTCTTTACCCAAAGTTTCTTCCAACAAATCTCTAAATTGATAATAAGTAATGTCATCACTTTTACCAACGAAAAAATTGACCGGTTCATAAATAGCGTTCCAAGCATTTTTGTTGTCGTCTTTGTTCAATGCCAAAGTAATCAAAAGAGCTGATTTGATTTCATCTTCACTCTTCATACGAAAACTAAGACGTCCATACCACATCATTGATTTGAAATATTTTTGTAACTTTTCTGATTTTTCATAATGCCCACGTGGAATATACTGCGAATAATCTTCTTTCAATTTTTCTATAATAGTTTCATTGCTACCAATATTTATAACTGGTGAAACAGTAATACCTTGATGATCAGCAATCAACTTTAATTCCTGAATTACTTCATCTTTTACAAATTCTGGTACAACTATAGCAGAATCCAATAGACTACTTCCTACAGCAAAAAAACCAACATTTCTTCTAGCTGCATTCTCCCACTCACTACCTTTCAAACTTTCATACTGTTTCACTGATTCAGCCAACATTTGAGAATTTACAGTTTGCAATTCTGAAAACAATTTTTCTTCTTCCAGATTTTTTAGTAAATAATCAAAAACTAAATGATAATTGTGCAAAATAGAGTCAGTAGTGATAAAACTTGGCAAATAATTGTAACGATTATCTTCGTACAAAGGATAAAATTCATTATGGTAAGCAGGAGTGACAGCAAAGGCATTTTTGTTTAATAAAGCTTTGGCTTCATCAGACAAATAAAAATCGTCCACATTTATCACATTGCTCAAATCTTGATTAACTATATACTCTTTAACTTGCGGTGTTATAACTACCGGGACTTCTTCATAAACTGAAAATTTAGAAGAAAAAACTATCGCTGGTTTGATATTTTCCATGACAACTTCAGGAACTTTTTTAACTGTTTCTATCACAGTTTCTTTTACCATTTCTTGTTTTGCTTGTGGCAAAAAAAGATATGTCGCGACGACAGCAACGGCAACAATAGCCATCCCCAAGACAATAAACATTGCTCTTTTACTTTTCTTAACTTTAGGTTCTTGAGGAATTTGAGATTGTTCCTCTACTCCAGGATTTTGATTATTGAAATCTTGATTATCCATATTGATAATTAAAAATTATGATGTATAAATCTATTTCTATAATACCACAAATTAACTTTTCTAGCTATCAAAAAAATAGCCCAACAATAAAGAGCTGGTGGTTTTTAATTTACAGTTAATGCCAGTTACTATATAAACAAATTTAATTAAAATGTTCTTTATCTTGTCATTGGGGAGTTTGAGGGGGAAGCTGTTTGAGCCCCGTTGTTTGTCAATAACTATTTCGCAATTGGCAACACAGGCGAGTTCTTCCCCTTCAAAACTTTTTGTTACTTTTTTGTTAAAAAAGTAAGATCATCTTTATTTTATAGTTTATTCTATATTACACAAAAACAACACTATTATGTTGACTTTTGGCACGGTTTTACCTTCAAAAGTACTCCACAATTTCACTGGTGGTTTCTAGAAAAAAAACAAGGCTTTATCAACCTTGTTTTATCTTAATAATATTATTATTCCCGTTTTTTCAGTCTACCATTTTTACCTTTCTTCTTCGACATTTCTCTTTGTATTTCTTTTCTTTCATCTTCTGGTAGATTTATTATTTTCTGACACTCTTCACCACAGGCACCTTCATACTTTTCTTTGCATTTACCACATTGAATAAAAAGAAAATGACAAGCAGTATTACTACAGTTGGTATATTCATCACAACTCTCACCACACTGCGAACACTTGGTCAAAATTTCAGCAGAAATTGTTTCTGACAATCTATCATCAAAAACAAAATTTTTGCCCTTATACTTCACTGGCAAATCTTTTTGTTTGCATTGACGAGCATAATCTATCACCCCACCATAAAGCTGGTTAACATCTTTGAAACCTTCGGACTTGAGAAATGCTGAGGCTTTTTCACAACGCACACCACCAGTACAATAGAGTAAAATTTTCTTGTCTTTTTTGTTTTTCAATTCTTCTTTGACAAATTGAAGCTCATCGCGAAAAGTATCAACGTCAGGCAATATAGCATTTTCAAAATGTCCGATGTCTGATTCGTAAGCATTGCGCATATCCACGACAATAGTATCTTCTTTGCTCATTTCTTCATTCCACTCTTCGGCAGTAAGATGCTTACCGACGTTGGTGGTGTCAAAGGCATCGTCATCAAGTCCATCAGCTACAATTTTGTGTCTGACTTTGATAGTCAATTTGTAAAAAGATTTGCCATCATCTTCCACCGCGATTTTGAAAGGAACACTTTCAAACTCTTTGAACATATCAACATAATCGCGAAAAATTTGAAAATTGACAGTTGGTACTGACAGCTGACTATTTATCCCCTCTTTGGCCAGATAAATTCTACCTAAGATCCCCATAGCGCTCCAAGCACGATAGAGCTCATCACGTAATTTTTCTGGTTCAGCCAAATTGACGTATTTATAAAAAGAAAGCGTGGTACGAGGTGTAGCATCTTCTTGCATTTTTTTGCGTAATTCTTTGCGGTTTATGCGGTTGTGTAGAATCATATTTAAACGCAGATTTATAAGGATAAATACGCAGATTTACGCTCCTGCCTGCCGGCAGGCAGGGATGTTGTAAATAGTGCGAATATAATTTATTTTCTTAAAAGCGGAGATATTATATACTAAAATGGTATTGTTTGCAATACCAAAGCTTACAAGGCTCACAAGGCTTACGAGGCTTACAACTTATTCTGCATATTCTGCTTACTTTGTTTATTAGTCCGCCTTGGGAGGATTCTTCTTATATAATTTGTGTTATTCGTGTAACATTTGTGTTATCCTCAGACATTCCAAAAAACAAAAATTTACAAACAAAAAATACCATCAAAAAGGTATTAATAAAAAAATGGTGTGGTGGAGCGAGGCGGCGGAGCGTCCCGAAGGAAGCTCCACCGCCTGCCCGTGTCTAAAGGGTTGCTAGTCTGGCAAGTAGTAAGCACTACATTGCCATTGCAACACCTTCTTGTAAGGGGGGTCGTATTCTGACGACCCGAAACAAATCGGCTGACAGCCGACGTCTTCGGGCATCACACCACCGGTAAAGACGGTGTCGTCGAACGACCCTTGTGGGCAGCTGTCCCAGTCAGCTGCCCACTGCCCGGACGAGGTTAGGACGTTGAAGTAGTCCCACCTCAGTCCCGGACAGTACGTAAAGTGGAAGCAGTTGCCACTGGGGCACTGCTCCCATTCCTCCACCGAGGGATCTGGGAAAACCCCCTCGGTGTTGTCGGGATCGCCGTACACCTCTCCGTTTGCACGGAGAGTAAAACAGCCCAGAGGCGGTTCATGAATGCACTGATGCGACGCGAGGTCGCATCGGACGTCGGTGAGAGGATCACCGTCGTCCCAAGTACAGTCATGATTCACCTTGCAGAGCTGTTGAGGCTCTCCCGAAGAAAAAACCAAAGAACTGATGCCCAGGTCGAGTGGCGGATCCTCGGGGATCCGCCACCCTTCTTGTTTGCTCTGTGGGACAGACAGCTGGTGGGCATCCAACTGAACGTCCCCCGTCCACGAATCATCGTCGCTCTCGTAGACATCCGCCGACGCGAAAACGTCGGAGAAGACATCGTACGAACGGTTCCCTTCCCCAGGCGTGTCACAGCCAGTGAAGAAGGAAACGACGACGATCGAGACGAAGAGCATGGCGCGGGAAATCATCGAAAACCTCTCGAATCTTGTTCCCCAAATGGGTAGAAAGCACCGTCGTTTGGTCGGGCGCTTAAGTTGGGGAAAACTAAGCTTAATGTAGCACATTTTTGGCTTTTTGTCAAGATGGTATCATAAAAAAATAGCTGTGTTGAGCTATATTTCTATTAAAAAATTATTGATAAAGTTATGTTTTATTCATACTAAAAAAATATGAAATAAAATAATATATGTATAATATTTGATTAGTATTTGCCTAATATTTGACGAATATTAAAAAAATATTATTACAGATATTAAACAAATATTAACGAATATTAAAAACAGCCTCTTAAATAGAGACTGTTTTAATTATAATTAAACGTTATTGCAAATTAGTCGCGTCACAGACATTCCAGCCAGCTGGCACATCACAAGGTGTTGGGAAGGCCTGACAAATTGTTCCTTCAGCTTGTCTGGCATAAGTCATCATCTGCACACAAACACGCTTTTCACGGACATCCCAGTGCGTTAGGGGCCTATCAGGATTAGTCATGTCAGTAAATTGAAATGTAGCCAAAATTTCATCAAAATTCTTGACATCACTATTCATCTCCAAAACATAATCTCCCATATTTACTTCCACCACAGTAAAAGATTTGGTACTACTTGGGAAAGTCTGAGTATATTTGAAAGCTTCTTTGCCATCCAAATTTATTTTTATTTTTTTACTTGCATCTACTGGATGACTCACAAGTTGTTTGAAAATACTAAGATATTCAGTTGTACTAGAATCAGTAATAGTCACTCCCCCATTCCAATAATTTACTATCCAATCTTGAGGATACTTGATACTAAAGTTGGAAAATTCAGCGATGTTCAAAGACTGTGTCAATTGTAATTTTTCTTTTTGTTGATTTTCCAAAGCTTTTTTCTCAGCGTTTTCTCTTATCTGTGCAGGAGTTACTTCTTGGGAAACTGGTTTACTAAAATTTTCGACATTTTGTGACAAGTTGCACCCTGCACCAAGAGTCATGGTAAAAGCAGACATAATACCAAGCAAAGTCACTAATCCCAAATAAGTCTTGTGAGTTTTTTTACCTTTGCGCCCTAGAGTCTTCTCGGTAAAAGCAATACGTTCACGAGTTGGAATCACGGTATCTGGATTGAGTGAGATACTATCAATACCTTCACGCACGAGCATCTCAGCAAACTCTGGATAATCACTTGGAGCTTGTCCACAAATACCAACTTTACGTTTGTGTTTGTGAGCAGTTCTAATAACATCTCTAATAAGTTTTGTCACAGCTTGATTTTTTTCACTATAAACATGACTAACAAGAGCTGAATCTCGATCAACACCAAGTGTCAATTGAGTAAGATCATTGGAACCAATACTAAAACCATCGAAAAGCTGAGCAAAATCATCTGCCAAAATTACATTGGAAGGAATTTCACACATAACATAGACTTGCAAATCTTCCTTTCCTCTTTCCAAACCAAATTCTTTCATGGTGTCCAAAACTTTTTGACCTTCTTCTGGTGTACGACAAAATGGAATCATGACAATAAGATTTTTTAGTCCCCATTCTTCACGGACTTTTTTGATAGCAGCACATTCAAGAGCAAACCCTGGTTTGTATTCTTTGGAATAATAACGACTTGCACCACGCCATCCCAACATTGGATTTTCTTCTTTTGGTTCAAATTCTTTGCCACCAATCAGAGTAGCATATTCATTGGTCTTGAAATCTGACAGACGAACAATCACATCTTTTGGATAAAATGAAGCAGAAATACGAGCAATACCTTCGGCTAATTTGTCGATAGCATAATCAGATTTTTTCTTGTAACCACGAGTAATCTCAGCAATTTGTTTTTTGGCTTTTTTGTCTTGTAATTTGTCATAATTCAAAAGTGCCAAAGGATGAATACGGATAAAATTACTAAAAATAAATTCTTCACGAGCAAGACCAACACCATCATTTGGTAAAAATGACAATGAAAAAGCATGATCAGGATCACCGACGTTCATCATTATCTTGGTATTAGTTTTGTCCACTTGCTTGATTTCAGTTTTTTGAACTTCAAAAGGTAACATTTCTTTGTAAATAACACCTTCGTCACCATTGGTACAACTGACAGTCACTTTTTGACCAGTCTTCAAAATTTTGCGAGCATTTTTGGCACCAACAATACAAGGTACACCAAGCTCACGAGAAACGATAGCGGCATGAGAAGTCTTACCACCTTGTTCAGTCACAATTGCCGAAGCAATACGCATGATAGGTTCCCAATCTGGATCAGTAATACGAGTAACCAAAACTTCACCTTTTTTGAAAAGTTTCATTTGTTTTGGATTGTCGATAACACGGACTTTGCCAGCACCAATCTTTTGACCAACTGAAGTACCTGTGAGTAATACTTTTCCTTTTTTATTTAAAATATAAGTCTCAATAAAATTCTTGTCATTGTTGGCTTTGACAGTCTCTGGACGAGCTTGAACTATATAAAGTTTGCCTGTTTTACCATCTTTGGCCCATTCAATATCTTGGTGTTTACCATAATAAGTTTCAATTTCTACTCCCCATTTTGCTAACTGCAAAACATCATCATCAGAAATTGCAAATTTATTTTGTTGAGCACGAGGTACAGACATTTGTTTGGTACCTGTCTTACCATAAACAAGTTTTACTTCTTTGGTACCAAGAATTTTGCTAATAATTGATTTTTTGTTCATTTTCAAACCTTCTTTGAAAACATAATATTGATCTGGAGTAACTCGGCCTTTGACTACATATTCACCAAGTCCATAGGCAGAATTGATAAGTACTACACCAGGGAAACCAGACTCAGTATCAAGCGTAAACATCACACCACTAGCACCAGATTCTGAACCAACCATAATTTGCACTGTCACAGACAATGCTACGTCAAGATGATCAAAACCTTTGGTCTCACGGTAAGAAATCGCACGATCAGTAAACAAAGAAGAAATACATTTCTTAACAGCTAATTGCAAATCTTTTTTGCCAACTACATTCAAATAAGTTTCTTGTTGTCCAGCAAAACTAGCATCTGGCAAATCTTCGGCTGTAGCTGATGAACGTACTGCTACGGCGACATTATTACAATTTTGAAATTTGGACAACTTGATATATGATTCTTCAATTTCTTTGGATAATTCAGCAGGAAATTTTGCTTCCAAAATCATCTTACGAACTTTCGCTCCAACTTGAGATAAATTTTTTATGTCATTTATATTTAAATTTTTGACCGCTTCTTTTATTTTTTTCTTGAGCCCAGTTTTGTCCAAAAATTCCCAATAACTAAAAGAAGTGACCGCAAAACCATTTGGGACACTAATACCTTTGGTAGTCAAATTGTTGTACATCTCTCCCAAACTTGCATTCTTACCACCTACCAGTGGAATATCCTTGATACTGATTTCATCAAACCACAAAACACGCTTTTCATGTTTGGTAGCGTCTATTTTTGTTGTTTTTTTCCTCCCAATTTCCGCGACTTTTTTGGAAGATGTGACGCGGTTTTTGAACATAGAATATTGATTTAAAGTAAGCAAAAATATTATACCATAATTATTGAAAATTGACAAAATCAGACAAAAGCCTGAAAGGCTTAAAAAGCTGGAAAAGCCAGAAAGGCTAGTGACCTACGCAAAAAATAATTAAATTTTGTAAATATATAAATTTGAATATATAGAAAATAAACGTGAAGTTGCTTTTTTACTTTTTGAATTAATCAAATCTTTGGAAAATGCAAAAGCTTAGTCAAATTAGTTAATGGCCTTTCAAGCATTTCCAGCTTTTTAAGCCTTTCAAGCCTTTTATTACTTTACTTCACTTCCCTCACCTCAAGCAAATTGACAAAGCCAGCATGTCCAACTGGTTCACCAGCAACCACAATAATTCTATCACCTTCTTTGATTATTTTTTTCTCACGCAAATGTGTCATCGAACGATCTACTAATTCTTCAATACTTTTACATTCAATCACTTCAAAAGGTAAAACTCCCCAAGACAAATTCAATTGGTGCGAAACTAATTTACTATTGGTCGCTACCGCAATTGGAAATTTTGGACGATAACGAGAAATCAAACGACCTGTTTCTCCAGACAAAGAAGCTGCCAAAATAAGATCAGCCCCAACATCTTCAGCCACAAGACGAGACAAACCACTTATAACGTCATCAATCTTATTTGTCTTTTCTTTTGGCTCGCGAATAAACAATTTGGTATATTCTGATTTTTCTGTTTCTTTGATAATTTTACTCATCATCGAAACAGTTTCAACGGGATATTTTCCAGTTGCAGTTTCATTGGAAAGCATCACAGCGTCTGTGTGATCAATCACCGCATTGGCTACATCAGAAACTTCGGCACGAGTAGGGCGAGGATTATTTTGCATCGAATCAAGCATTTGAGTAGCCACAATTACTGGCTTAGCATTTTCAAGAGCAATATCTATCAATTTTTTCTGCACAATTGGAACTTCTTCCGCTGGAATTTCAACTCCCAAATCTCCACGAGCTACCATGATACCATCCGTTACAGTTATAATATCTTTGATATGTTTTACAGCTTCAGCTTTTTCTATTTTGGCGATAATCTTTATAGGATCATGAGGCTCTATACCCAATTCTAATTCCATTTGTTTGATATGATAACGTAAATCAAGAATATCATCTGGACGCATCACAAAAGACAAAGCAATCATATCTACTCCTTGTTCTACACCAAATCTAGCATCAGCTTTATCTTTTTCTGTCAAAACTTCTAATCCTGTCAAATCAGTCTTAGGAATGTTGATACCTTTGTTGGAAAACAAAACTCCAGCCACAACAACTTTTGTAATAATTCTTTGACCTTGTACTTCTTTGACTATTACTTCTAATTTACCATCATCAAGAAACATAGCTTCACCTTTTTTGACAAATTTGTGTAATTCTTTGTAACCAACTTGAATAGCATCTTTGTCAGAGGAATCTGTAGAAAAAATTACTTCAGCACCTTCTACCAAATTTACACCTTCTTCGGCAACTTTTTCTATTCTAATTTTTGGTCCTGACAAATCTTGCAAAATCGCAACTGGTTCACCAGTTTTCTCAGCTACTTCACGAATATTTTTGATAAGCATGGCATGATTTTCATAAGTGCCGTGTGAAAAATTTAGTCTAGCTACATTCATCCCCGCCCTTACCATCTTTTCAAGAGTTTCTACATCTTCACAAGAAGGTCCAATAGTACAGACAATTTTGGTTTGTTTTTCCATAGGTTGGTTTATTAGATTATTGGTTTATTAGAGGGATACGAAATACGAAAGGTACGAAAATACGAAAACTTCGTAGTTCGTAATTTCGTATCCATTATACTCTAAAAACAAAATCGCTTCAAGCCAATTTTTTGGGCTTAACCTTGACAAAATGACGTTTTGGTGGTAACTTTTTTTTACAATCAACGACTCGAGGAGGAGTTATGGGATCAGAAGAACTTTGGGGATTGGCTTTGGTGTTTATGGTGGTCTATTTGTTCTCACTTGGGTTCAAAACTCAAGGAGAATACCAAAAAAGAGACGAACTCGCTGAGAAAATCTATGATTTTCTCAAAGACAAGACTGAAGAACAAGCTCTCAATGAGTGGGAGTTGTCCAATATTACCAACGGACGTATTCAAAAGGACGACATACCAGAAGCGTTATACTGGAACATTCAATCCGGAAGAATCTTCTTCCGGAGTATGCCCGACAACTACCGAACTCCAGGCGGTACAGTTGTCTTCAATAAATATCTCTTCTGGGGTAAGGAGGAAAAGCCCGACAGCACATGAAAAAGAAGAGTTTCTCTTCTGGCGGTCGGGAGAGAACAAAAGACAGTCTAAATAGGCTGTTTTTTGTTGACTTTTTGTTCAATTTATGGCTAAATATGCAAGTCACCTACAGACTGAGAGAGAAAACAATGTACATGGTGAGAAAGTTCTTTCCGCTTCTCAGCTTCTTTCTTCTGACACTGTCCATCTCTGGTATCATCTATCTGGTCCTTGGAAACACAAAAGATCCGGGGTTCTTGACTCCGGTCTATATCATTTGCCTGGTCACTTTTCCACCAACCACAGTCATCTTCTACTTTGATAGTAGAAGTAAACGGAAGAAGGAGGAAGATGCGGAACGAAGAGAACAAGAAGAACTAGACAAAAAGGAGGAAGAGGAGAAACAAAAGGAGACGTAACCCGACGACACACAGTTTCCAACCGAAGCTGGCGACGTCGGGAGGAAACAAAAGACAGTCTAGAGATAGGCTGTTTTTTGTTTATACAAAATTTTAAAAAGAAAAAATATTATTTGGCAAAGAATACTTCACATCATACATATCAATAAAATTGGTAGAACTCATATTTTCAGATGTCACTTCCCCACCCTGACTAGCATCAACAGCGTAATTCATCATACGGAAAGTATCATTATCTAAATGTAAACTACCACCATTTATTTTTATGCCACCATCAATCCAATTGGAATATTTTGGTGGTGGATAATCAACACTCCAACCAAATTCAGAATTACTAATATCCAAATCGCTATTTACACCACAAATGCCAAAACCACTTGGTCTTCGACTATCCATAATGCTAGAATTATTGATAGCTAACTGTGAATTGACTAGCCAAAGAGATGAATAATAATTCAAATATAAATAAGGATAAGTATGATTAGAATGATATCCACCATTTCTAATATCTACGTAAGACAAAATATTGTTTTGCGAATTTGAAAACCAAAGACCACTACATTTTGGTTGATTAGGACAAATACTAATATGATTATTCTCTGTACCAACAGCTTGCAAACTACCTTCTACTTTTAGCCAAGTATTTTCATTCAAATTTATATTGACACCAGGCATAATCATCATGATAGCACCAGAAGAAACATTAATACCATTGAAATAAACATCATTATAATCTGTCGTCAAAGTATAATCTTCAGAAATATTTAGAGTTGGCAAACTAATATTATTGATTTTATTATTTTCAAAAACATTGTTTTCCCATTTATCTAAAATAGCATCTTGAACATTTACCGGTGAAACACCATCAAAACTAAAATTACTAAACTTATTATTACTAATACTAACATGAGTATCTTTATTGGACAGGATAGCCCGATAACCATTATTAAAATTGCTATTATTTACTTCCAAATTACCACCATTCCAAATGTAAGCATCATTACTACTATTGTAATCATTTTGGATAACAAAAATATTATCAAAATTACTGTTATTCACAACTACACTTCCACCTTCATTGCGAATGACTTCTTCCGTCCAACAAGAAAAACAACTGCCTGTACGATAAGTATGTCCACCATAGAAAAAATTTGTATAATAGGCTTGCATTGTGCCACCAGGTTTGACAATAATCAATCCCCAATCACCCAAAGAAACTTCAGCAGCTTCTAACCTACTCGGGTTACCAGACAAATACCAATCTGAAACAGTCTTGTCACGAGCAGAAGTAAAATATACAGGTTCACTTGCTGTACCATTTATTTGCAGAGTACCAGCCACTTCCAAAAGAGAATCATTATTAACACCCACCACAACTACACCAGGTTCTAACACCAAAGTATAACCAGCTGGCAAAATGACTCTAGAATCTAAAATATAAGGATTGTGTTCTTTGCTTAATATCAAAATTTTGTCACTGGTTGAAGTAGTAGAAAAAATATAATCTTGTGCTAAATTATTACTCAAAAAATAATAACTATTATTATCAAAACCACGACTAGAATAATCTTGATTGCACATAGAATTGAATAATTGAAATCTCAAAGAATTGTTTTCGCGCCAATTGCTTGCCAAATTACCAGAAGAACTTGTATTTATTCTTTCGAACGAACGAGCATGACTAAAATTTGGAGTAACAAACCAACCAAGACTTTGGTCTGTCTCGTCAATTATTTTTCCTACATTATTTTTCAAAACTATTTTAGCGCCCGTATCTGGAATATTCAAACTACCAATTACTAAATATTTATCTGTGCTCGAAGCTGAAATTATAACAGTACTTGAAGAATTTACAGACAAAACTTCCAAACTCCAACCAAACAAATCTAAATTTTCAGGATTATACAATTCTATCCACTCACCACCACAAGCACCTTGATAAGTCGGCGCATAAGCAATTTCGTTGATAATAACTTCTTTTGAATAATCAACTAAAATTGAATCATCGTTTCCTTCATTACTCCAAGACGATTCGTTACCAGCCAAGTCCACAGCTTTTACTCTGAATTCATAACTATTTCCAATGGCTACTGGAAAATTTAAAATAGTACTTGTGGTATTTTTCAAAAGTGTTTGCCACTCAGTACTAGTCGCAATTTTATTTTCTAAAATATAATAAGCCAAACCACTACCAACGTCAGCACTCTGCCATGACAAATTTAATTGTGGCGAATTGTCAGTGTTCAAGATAGAATTCAAAATAGGTTTATCTGGGGATATAGAATCTAAAATTATTGGCAATGTTCCAGTCACAATTTTTGTCTGATCAAAATTGGAAAAAGAAAATAATAAATTATTTTCACCTTCTACTAAATCAACATCCGATGACCAAGACTTTCCCGAAGATGAAAAAATATTTTCTAAATTATTTATTTTCAGATTCACTAGCTCTGTACTCTTTTCACCAAAAATTGTTGTGGTAACAATATTTGTCAAAGTACTGCTAGCCGAAGCGGTAAAAAATAATTCAGGTTCAGGTATCTCTGACGACACAAAATCATTATCACTATTAGTATTATTAGTTGATCCATTAGAAGAACCACCACCAAAAAATGTTGGAATACTTTTGACAATATCAGTCACAACTTCGTTTACTTTGTTTATGACATTATCTACGGTATTTTTTACCTGATCAAAAATATTGATCTCATTTTCTTCTTTTATTATAGGTAACAAGACTTCTTCAACTTTCTTTTCTTTTACATTCAAATTCAAAGAAAAAATATCACTTCCCACTTGCGTAAATTGCAGACCATCTTGTCGGACAATCATCGTACGAAAATTATAATTTCCAATTTCATTTAGAATTTTTAGTTGAAAAGAAAAAATACCTGTTTCTCCTGAGGCCACATCACTATCTACCAAAGTTGGACGCAAATGAGTTTTCCAAGTATCAACAAAAAATTTTTGATTGTCCACTTTAGTACCTAAAACATTCAAAGAAATAAGATTTTTTTGCCAAGTGGTATTGCCAGTATTTTTTGCTTTGACAACGACGTTTATGATTTGTCCGGGCTCTACCTCCAAACTTTGATTTTTGTCTGTAATAGAAGCGGTATAAACAAAATTATTATTTTCTGGCTGTATAGACACTTCTGTTTCACCTTTAACATCTTTACCATTCTCATCTGGTAAAATATTTTTGATATCAAAAATATTGTTAGCAAAATTAAACAAATCTAAAAACAAACCACCAGATTTATTTTCTAAAATTTTTTCATGCCCAGGTGGATAAAAAATAAGAGCCGCATTGTTTTGCAGCGACCAAGCATAAATAAATTGTGAAAGTGGATAAGCTTTGTTTTTACCTTCCGTTTTTCCTGGATCATTGGTATAGACTGTATCGTCAGTGATGCCGGTGATGACCATGAAGTGACCAACATCTATATTTCTACCATATTTATACATATTAGTATATACAAATATAATAACAGGTAAATCATTCTTTAATGCATTCTTTATTTTTTCTAAAGAATTTACCATCTCGACATCATTATCTAAAAAATTTCCAAATTCTAAACCTAAAATTTTCAAATCATTTATATTTGTATAATAACCATTATAATTATCTATAGGACGTCCGTAATTTTTATTCAACCAATCATCAACATCTTTTATACTTTGTATATTCAATTTTTTATCAGTATAAAAAGAATCTATCATCAAGTAAGATGTTGGCCCACAATTTTTTGTATGATACCAATCTGTTCCAGGTGGAAATTGAGTAATAAAAGGTACATCCAAAACATTTTCAGCTTTTGCCAAATTAAAAAACAAAAAAGAATAAATTATTCCTAAAATAAATGTAACTATAAATTTTTTCCCCTCCATATTTTTATTTAAAATGAAAAATTACTTAAAGTAGTATCTATAAATTTTTTATCAGTACATTTAAAATATAAGCTATACATCTTATCATTTTTATCAATATGTCCCTACGGCGAAACTGTTGGATTTCGGGCTAATATTCGTGCGTGAAAAATAGAGGCACCTCACAAGCCCTCAATCCAACCTAC
>JAQUAW010000043.1 GCA_028687045.1 Patescibacteria group bacterium | reverse complement strand
TTTGCCAGCTTCTACTTCTAATTTTTCAACTTTTAGGAGGTCACCATCTTTTACAAGATATTGCTTTCCGCCAGTTTGAATGACTGCAAACATACTTATTATATTTAAAAATTTAATGTTAAGGTCTTACTACAAGACTTTGCTAAGATAAAATTGTTTTTAGGAAACGTGAATACTATACTAGAAAAAACTAAATAAGTCAAGGAATTACTCCACAAGTGTCATTTTGTCCCCTATTTTGAGCTCATTTGCTTGAGCCCAACCAGCAGGAAGCTCCAAAACCATATCAGCATCTATCCTCGGCTTATACTCTATATATTCACCTTCTTTTTTACCAGGTTCAATAGCAACACTTGGTGCATAATCTACTACTTCACCTTTTTTAAACCAAACTATATCTATCGGAAAACGCATCTCACGCATCACAAAAGTATGCTTCGACAAAATAGCAAAAGGGAAAATCATACCATCATAAGGTTCTAAACTATCTCTATCCCCTAGACCTTTTTGTTGACGATAAATACTATCCGCAACTAGCACCTGCAAATTTTGTTCTTTCAAAGAAACAGTCGCCTCTGGCCAATGAAATCTTTGCCAAAAAAATAAAAAAATAGCAGCTACAAAAAAAATTATAAAAAAATAAAATTTGAAATTGTTAATTTTTTTCATAAATATAATTAAATAGATACGAAATACGAAAATTACGAAATTACGAAACTTTCGTATGTTCGTACTTTTCGTATTTCGTATCCGATAACATTCCTAGTTCCTTGTTCCTCTCTTTTTACTAAACCAAAGTCCCAATAAAACCATTATAACAAAAAGTAACAATAAAGCCCAGAATTTCTGACTACTTTGTAGAAATAAAGCCGTCAAACCAAATGCCAAAGATAAGGCATACAATAAAAGCACAGCTTGCTTTTGACTTAGTCCACTAGCAAGCAAACGAAAATGCAAATGTTCATTGTCTCCAACATAAATAGGTTTTTTATTTTTAATACGTATCACAATAACACGTGCAACATCCAATATAGGCACAGCCATTATAAGCAAAGTAATAGCAATCTTACCACCAGAGATGATAGCCAAAGTACCAAGTAAAAAACCAGTCAAAAGACTGCCACCTTCTCCTAAAAAAATCTTAGCAGGAAACCAATTCCAAACCAAAAATCCCAAAGTAGCTCCAGCAAGAATTATAGCGAGCATAGCGACATCTGGCTGATACCATTGTCTTTGTAATGAAAAGAAAAATAAAACAACAGCACCAATACTTACCACTCCTGAAACCAAACCATCAAGACCATCCAAAAATTTGGTAGTAAACATCATCCCCATAAGCCAAAAGAAAACAAGCAAATCAGCAACCACAACAAAGGTACCTAAACTACCAAAACTTATTTTCCAAAAATCCAAAGGTAAATAACCTCCAAAAGGATTAGAAATAACATGAGGTCCAATACCAGAAAAGATTATTATTATCGTTGCCAAAAATGGAAATAATATCTGAAGTTTTGGTCTCAAAACATATTTATCATCTAACAAACCACCCAAAACCAAAACAAAACTACCCAAGAATAATCCAAAAAGATTACGCCCGAAAATTTCATAAGTGAAATTATCAGCAAAAATCCAAGCAATAAGAACTGACAAAAAGAAACTAAAAAAGATGGACAAACCTCCACCAAGAGCAATTGATTTTTTATGTATTTTACGTTTTTCTTTACCAGCTTTGTCCACTATTTCCAATTTTCTCATTATAGTTGCCACCAAAAAAGTAGCCACTACCGAAACCACAAAAGTAAAAGTAAAATAAAAGAAGTAAGTAATCATATAGTTCAATAGATGAATTATAGCAAAATAAAGATTAAAAGCAATCTCTATACACTAGTACAGTCCAAAACTTCAAAATTATTTTCTTTTAAATAATCACTTTTTACTTCATACAAGACTGGTGCAAAATTGTGGGTAATTTCTTCTATTTTTTCAATTTTACCACCAACTAGTGTTTCTCTTAGTATTTCATTATAACGAAAATATTTATCACCTCTTTTGATAAACAAGTGATTTTTTTCTATAATATGAAAGTTTTCTATTATCTTATCATTACTAAGCAATTGTCCTTTTAAATGATCATCTGTCAACCAAATTTTTAATTGTAAAGAACACTTAGAAACATTTTTTACTTTCAAATCTAAATAATTATAAAAAATAGTAGCTCCACTACCAAACGGCAAAGTACGTCCAGAATCAGGAAAAACATCTTTAGAATGATGATGACGTTCTACTACTTCCGTAGGAGCATGCAAAAAAATCCAATATAAAAAATTGGAAAGTTGGCACATACCTCCGCCCAATCCTGTCTTTATTTCACCGCCCGAGAGCAACATCCCATCTACGTAGCCATCTTCATACCGAGGCTTACCAACGATGTTCCACAAAGAAAATATTTTACCTGGTGGAATAATTATTCCATCAAGCTTTTTGATAGCTTGTTTTAAATTAATTATTTTTTGTTCTTGTAACCTTGGATCACTCGTACCAAGCTTACGACGTAAAAGTGATTGATGACGAGCTAAAATGTTTTCAAAATAATTATTACTTTTTTTAATTCGCAAACGCCAATCCAAAAAATTTTTGATATTACGTTCTAGATGACGCACAAAAATAATAGGCCTTTGTAATTTTGGATATCTTTTGGACAAAGCTTCTCTACCTTGATGTTCATAATTATAAATATAATTTTCTATTTTCTTTTTCAATTCTTGATTTAACATAAATTGTTAGATATAAAATTTTGGTTATTATAGCAGAAAATATAGAAAAATCAATCCTTCAAATATAAAACAAACTTTTATATAAGTTTGTTTTATAATTAAACTTATTGTAAAAACTTAAAATCAACGCTCCACACTAATCTGACAAGCCTCACCCAAAACCACAACATCTCGACGTTGTAACTTACCTTGCAAAATAAGTTCAGCCAAACCATTTTCTATTTTGTCTTGAATAGCTCTACGCATAGGACGAGCACCAAACTCAGGATCAAAACCAACATCAGCCAAAGCCTCCAAAGCAGCTTCTTCAACACGCAATTCTACACCTCTAGCTTCTAGATCTTTAGCTACACCATTCAACATAATGCTCGCAATTTTTTTGATTTCTTCACGAGTCAAAGATTTAAATAAGACAATACCATCAAAACGATTCAAAAATTCTGGACGATAATATTGTATAAGTTCTCCATGAATCAAATGGTCTTTTATTGTTTCCAAATCCACGCCAGCATTCATTTGTGATTGAACATAACTAGTACCAGCATTGGAAGTAGCAATAATAATAGTATTGGTAAAATCAATTACCCGACCAACACTATCTGTCAGACGCCCATCGTCAAAAACTTGCAAAAATAAATTCAACACATTTTTGTCAGCTTTTTCAAGTTCGTCCAAAAGTACCAAAGCAAAAGGATTTTGTCGTACGGCTTCTGTCAAAAGACCTGTACCTTGTTGTCCTGGCTGGCCAATCAAACGATAAATACTACTAGTATCTTGATATTCACTCATGTCCATTCTAATCATTCTGTCTTCGCCACCAAAATATACTTCTGCAATAGTTTTGGTGAGTTCAGTCTTACCAACACCAGTTGGACCTAAGAAAAGAAAGTTGGCAATCGGACGTTTTTGAGATCTCATCTCAGCACGAGCACGTCGCAAAGCATTGGCCACCAATTCAACCGCCAAATCTTGACCAATCACACGTTTATGCATTTCTTGTTCTAGACGCATCAGTTTTTGTGATTCATTTTCACTAATACTAGCAAGCGGAATACCGGTTTTGTGAGCCACTACTTCCGCGACATCTTCACCAGAAACCAAACTATTTTGTCCTTTTTTATTTCTAGTGAAACTACCTACTTCAGCCAGTAGACTAATAGCACTAGCTGGTAAATTTTGATCAAAGAAAAACTTATCAGTAAGCGTCACACATTTTTCAAGAGCATCATAAGAAAAAAATATTTTATTTTTATATTCTACTTCACCTGCTTTTGATTCTAAAACTCGTATAGACTGATCTTCATTCATTTCATTGACACTCACTTTGGTAAATACGGTACCAACTTCACTATTTACAATATGACGATTATAACCTTCTGGTAAAGCTGTTGCAAACATAGTAAAATTTCCACTACTCAAATATTCTGCCAAAGTTTCAGAGACATCCAGACTTTCACCACCCTCAGAACCAGACATACCAGTCAAATCATGCAAATTATTGATAAACAAAATAATATTTTTGGCTTTTGAAACTTCGTTCATGATATTGATAAGACGTTGTTGTGCGCCAGATACAGTAGTACCAGCCAAAAGTGAAGAAGTAGAAATCTGGACAAATCTTTTATCAAGTAATTTTTTTGGAGCATCACCTGAAATCATTTTTTGGACAATACCTTCTATAATCGCCATTTTGCCGACACCATGTTCACCTACTAAAATAACATTTTCACTACCAGCTTCCACAATATTGAATATCTCTTCTATCTCTTTTTCACGTGCTACACAAGTTGACAAATGACCATACTTAGCAAAAAGCGTCAAATCTTTGCTATAACTATTCATAAAAGGAGTAGCCACAGAAGTCATGGCTTTATCCATACCATATTTACTAACATTACTAGCTGCTTTTCTAAATTTACGATATTCATCATACAAATATTCACGCATACGCACCCACTCTACAACATTGTTTAATTTTTGATTTTCTACTTCCAAATCATACAATATTTCTTGAATAATTTCTGACTGCCTTACTGTTGCCAACAAAATTTCACTAGTACGAACAGCAGTATCTTTGAAATTCACAGTAATATCCAAAGCATTAAATAGTATCTGCCAAAAATCATCACCAAAATATTTGTTATTAACAATTTCAGTATTTTTTGTTTTTTCCAAAAGTGAAGAAATTTTACTTTGCAAAGATTTCACCGAAATTCCCAAACGCACAAAAATACCCACAATTTCATCTGAAGATAATAAAGTATAAAAAACATGCAATGAAGTAATTTCTGAACTATGATAATTTTTAGCTAACAAAAAACTTTTTTGCAAAATATCTTCAGCCTTATTAGTAAAAAAATTACTAAAATCAAATTTATCTTTATGAGATATTTTTTTGATAACAGACCAATCAAAAACTGACAAATCTGTTTTGTGTATATTTTTTTCTAAAAACTTGTAATCTATCCCTTTTTGAACTTTATTTTGTACAGATAATCTATAAAGCAAATAAGTCAAAGAAATAAAACCAAGCCAAAACAAAATACGCATTGGTTCTTTGTCATCCAACCAAAAAGAAATCGTCAAAAATTTAGTAATATCTTTTTCTATTTGCCAAACACTATAAACTAACAAAGCCCAAAAACCTAACCAGAAAACCAAAGCACCGAGAATTCTAAAAACATTCAGAATTTTTCTAGCCTTCTTTAGTCTAATGTTATAAAGTGTCAAAGACTTACCAAAATAAACAAAAAGATTATTATAAAAAAATCCAGTATGCATTTTTTTACAATTTGAACATTTACGAAATTGCAAATAGCCTGTGCCCTGACATTTATCACAAACTATAGACTCTATTTTTTTATTTTTAGCAAAAAGCATATATTATTCTTTAGGTTGCATCAATGCCCAAATAGCATCTACCAAAAAATACAAAACAACTATTGGCAATAAAATCCAAGCAAAGAATAAAGAAATCACCAAACTAAGCCAAATCAAAAGACCTATAGTTCTAGCAATAATATTGATAACACGCATCAAAAAACTAACAAGTCTACCTTGCAAATCATATTGTCCAAACATTGGCACAAAAATATTTTTTAACCAAAGTCCTGGTGCAAGCATCGCATTGACATCACGCACAAGACTCACACAAAAAAGTAATACCCGACGAGCACCTTCGCTATACCACCAGATTGGAAAATAAAATACATCCCAAATTAATTCTAATAACATGCGTTGTAACAAAATCAGAAACATAAAATTAATAAAAAGCTAGAAAGGCTTAAAATGCCCAAAAGGCTAGAAAGGCTATTAACAAAAAAGCCTTTTAAGCTTTTCAAGCCTCGTCTAAATTATACCACAAAAACAAAAAACACGTAACTGATTTGTTACGTGTGACTTTTAACTTTAAGGACTTTACAAAATTTTGACTCAATTCTAACGACGTGCGACAGCTCCATCCAAAACTTGTAAATAATCTACATTAGTTACATAAACAAGATCTGTCTTAGCAATTCTATCTTGAAGATTTTGCATAGATTTCAATTTAGCAATTTGGACATCCATTTTTCGATTTTCATATTCAAGTTTTGCTACTTGACGTTCCAAATCACTAATCATATAACCTTTGGTAGATACAGAAGTTGTTTGCAAAATATACAAAACACCAAATACCAAAACAAAGATACCAACTGACACACGGAAAGAAGTACTAAACAAAAGTTTGTTCAAAGCTTCTTTTTTCTCACGGAGAGTTTGTTTTTTTTCTATGTAAGAATTCATAATGACAGGCTTTTTTCATCCCGATCCGCCTTGGGCGGAGAGGGATCTTTATTATATATATACTTTTTTAAAGCACTTTTTTAGTCTGACCCTAAAAAACGCAAGTATTAAATTATTTTTATATTTTTTCAACAACCCTCAACTTAGCACTTCTAGATCTTGGATTATTTTTCACTTCTTCTTCACTACCAACAATTGGTTTTTTAGTGATGATTTTTATTGTTTTATTATTTTGTGACTTGAAATAATGTTTGACTATAGAATCTTCAATCGAATGAAAAGTTATAACAGCAAGTCTTCCACCACTTTGCAATATATCTACTGCTTGTGGTAAAACTCTTTCTATTACTCCCAGTTCATCATTGACTACCATACGCAAAGCTTGAAATACTTTGGTAGCCGGATGCAATCCACCCACCCAAGGTACTTCCTTGTCTGTTTTCAATTTCTTACGATAAACATCTAAAATAACATTTACCAAATCACCAACTGTTTCAAGAGGAAACTCTTTTCTTTTTTCAACAATGGATTCTGCGATTTCTTTACTCAATTTTTCTTCACCATATTTACGAAATATTTCTTCTAATCCTCGAAAATCTTTCAGATAAAGTAATTCAGCAGCACTACATGATCCATAAATTGGTTTGCCATCTGGTGTCAAAGGCGGATTTGTTACTTCATGACTACACTTGAGATAAGTATCATAACGCATATCAAGTGGTTCATCAGTTTTTAGAAAACTAAATCCCCTACCACGTTCCTCAAACTGAGGATTAGACCAACCATAATCCATCAAAATTCCAGCAACATTGTCAAAATTATTTTCTTTGACAATATTTCTCAAATTTTCAAAATTATCGCGAGCAAAGACTACACGCTTGTCAAACTTATACAAAAATTGTTTGGTTCGCAGAATTGCTTCAGCATCAGCATCTATTCCCAACAATTTTCCATCAGGACTAGTTAGTTCCAAAATCTTTTCCGCATGTCCAGCATCTCCCAAGGTACAGTCAATAACATTGCTACCATTTTTTAGTTGCAACGCTTCCAACACTTCATTTAATAGTACAGGTACGTGTCTCATAACTTTCATATAACATACAACATGTATCATGTAGCATTTTGTTACATGTTATATGCTACATGTTACACGAATTGACTAAATTCCAAGATCAAACATTTGCTCTGCAATGGTTCCACTATTTTGCTCAGATTGATGTTTGTATTCTTCCCATTTTTTCTGATCCCACAATTCTAGACGGTTGTACAGACCGGCTACAACTATTTCTTTTTTGAGACCAGCAAAATTACGAAGATAATCCGGCAACACGATACGTCCTTGTTTATCGATTGTCACGTCCATAGCTCCGGCTAGCATCAGACGAGCAAACGCACGACTATTGGCTTGTGAAAAAGGCAAGCTAGCAAGTTTATCAGCAAGCACTTTCCACTCTGATTTTGTATACAAAAACAAACAGTTGTCCAATCCTCTTGTGACCACTGCGCCTTTGGACAACTCAGTACGAAATTTTTTCGGAACTGCAAGACGTCCTTTGTCGTCTAGGTTGTGTGAGTATTCTCCAATGAACATAATTTTTATTAAGTAGAGAGACAAGCATTTTCCCCACTTCTTACCACTTGAAACCATTATATACCACTTTCAAACCACTTTCAACCATTTCAACCCATTTATCCACTTTATATCCACAGTAAATAGAAAAAATGGCTAACAGATGCAGATATTTATTTTAAAATAAATAAAAAAACAGTTCTTTCAAACTGTTTTATATTAGTGTCATTCGTTTTACATTCGTGTTATTCTAACAACTATAATTTTCTCAAAGAGCGTTGGTACTGAATAGCAAACCGATGTGCCTCATCTCTCACTCGTATCAAAAGATCTTGATTTTCATTTACAAACTTAATAAATTCTCGCGTCTTCACACCAAAAATAAAATCATTTCTCTTGCGCTCCGGACCTTTGGCAATGCCAACTAGTGGAATATCTAATTTGTATTTTTTTAAAATTTGCATAACAGCATTTACTTGTGGTTTTCCGCCGTCAATCAAAATCACATCTGGTGCAGGCCACTTATCTGCGTCATTCTGTGTAACAATCCGCGTTATTCTACGTTCTAAGACTTCACGCAAACAATCCACGTCACTTTGCCCTACTACAGTTTTTATTTTGAATTTTCTGTACTCAGATTTAAGGGCTTCTTTATTATTAAAAACAACCATCGATCCAACTTTTCCACTAGCACCAAGGTTAGAAATATCATATCCCTCGATACGCTTCACAGAAAAATGTTCTCCATCACCCATTCCCCGTTCCACATTCCTCATTCCACGTTCCATAAAAAACGAATCGTTCAATAGAGCAATGTCATGTATACGAGACAACGTACTAATCTGATTCCTAAGACGTCCTGCTTCTTCAAAATTTTCTTTTCTTGCTTCCCTGTTCATTTTTATTTCTAGTGACTTCACAAGTTTTTTCTTACCTCCACGCAAAAAAGTAACTAAAGGCAAAATAACTTTGCTTTTGTATTCTCTCGAACTTATTTCACCAGTACACACACCAAGACATTGTCCTATTTGTCTGTATAAACAAGGTCTGATAGGTTTACCCGCCGTAACCGCCGATTTGGCGGTGGAGGCGGGCTTACAAGTGGAAATAAAAAATAATCTATTCAACAACTTCATCATCTCACGTGTTTTCAATCCAGGATACGGCCCAAACTCATATTTAACTTGTTTTAATGAAATTATTTTTCCACTTCTAGCATTAACAAACTTTTTCTCACCTTGTTTTAATGTTTTTATGTTTTTATGTTTTAATAAATCCATTTCATGTTGACGAATAGACAAAACTTGAGGAAAATCATTAGAAGTAATCACCACGTAGTTCCAACTCTTATCATCTTTCCCATCTACATTGTACTTCGGCAAAAATTTCTTGATGTAATTAGCTTCCAGAATCACTGCTTCCAAGACTGAATCTGTTTGCTTAATTTTTATGTCCATTACTTCGTGCATCATTTGTTCTATCGGTCGCATCGAACGTGCACCACGAAAATAACTCTGCACACGATTGCGGAGAGATGTGGCTTTGCCAACATATATCAATTCTTTATTTTTGTCGTAGAACAAATATATACCAGGTTCAGTTGGGAATTGTTTTATTTTTTCTACAAAATTTTGCATAATAACTTTAAGGTAA
>JAQUAW010000008.1 GCA_028687045.1 Patescibacteria group bacterium | reverse complement strand
TGCCTGCATTCTCTCTTCCTGCCACTCCACCGGCCCTCACGGGTCCGACTTCAACGCAGACAGGAATGCTCCTCTACCAATGCCGTAAGAAACTTTCGACTCAAAGGATACTTTATTTTTTTCATTCACAAAAAATTTCTTAGGAAATTTTTTGAGAAATACTTAGAACAAAATATTTTGAATATAAAGTTTCTTACGACATTTCGCAGTTTCGGTGTGATACTTGAGCCCCGGTACATTTTCGGCGCGAAAACTCTTGACCAGTGAGCTATTACGCTTTCTTTAAATGATGGCTGCTTCTAAGCCAACATCCTGGTTGTTTGAGAATTGACACCACCTTATACACTTAGTATCAACTTAGGGACCTTAACTTGCGATCTGGGCTGTTTCCCTTTAGACTACGAAGCTTAGCCCCCGCAGTCTGACTTGCATGCTTTTAATTACTGGCATTCGGAGTTTGATTGGGATTGGTATCCTTGCGGACCCAAATCTCATCCAGTGCTCTACCACCAGTAGGAACACATACAGCTAGCCCTAAAGCTATTTCGAGGAGAACCAGCTATTACTGAGTTCGATAGGAATTTCTCCGCTACCCACAATTCATCCGCTCGTGTTGCACGGCGAGTCGGTTCGGTCCTCCCCTCATCTCTCGATGAGGTTCAACCTGACCATGGGTTGCTCACTCAGTTTCGGGTCTACTCTATGCGACTAAAACGCCCGTTAAGACTCGCTTTCGCTACGCCTCCGGACCAAAAGTCCTTAAGCTTGCCACATAGAAGTAACTCGCAGGCTCATTCTTCAATAGGAACGCTGTCATCCAGTTATCCGAAGATAACTTGGACTCCAACTCATTGTAAGCACACGGTTTCAGGTACTATTTCACCGCCCTCTCCGGGCTGCTTTTCACCTTTCCCTCACGGTACTGGTTCACTATCGATCACTGTCAGTATTTAGCCTTACCGCATAGTCGCGGCAGATTCAGACGGAATTTCTCGTGTTCCGCCCTACTCAGGTATACAACCTCAAAGATATATATTCATTTCGCTTACAGGATTATCACCTTCTTTGATGTCCCTTTCCAGAGATCTTCAGCTATAAATATATATAAATGACTGGCATAACAGGTAGCCAACGTCATAACCTACAACCCCTATATTGCAACGGCCTGTCCTTTAAGGATACAGTCTAAAAAGTCTAAAAGACCAATCTTTCTGTACCCAACACATATATAGGTTTGGGCTGTTCCGCTTTCGCTCGCCACTACTCACGGAATCACAACTTCTCTCATCTACCTTATCTTACATCTAATAAAAGATATGAAGGTAAGGTAAGAAAAAAGAAGTCTTTTTTTGTTTTCTTGTCCTCTGGTTACTGAGATGTTTCACTTCACCAGGTCTTCTCTATGTAGCTATGTATTTACTACACAGTATTCCGATGTTACTCGGAATGGGTTCCCCCATTCGGAAATTCCCGGGTCAAAGGTTGCTTGGGACCTAACCGAGACTTATCGCACCCTGCAACGTCCTTCTTCGTCTGACAGTGTCAAGGCATCCACCGTGCGCTCTTGAAGTGCACTACAGAAACATACAATCGTGTTTGTTTCTTTTGCTTTTTTATGCAATTTGTGAATTATTATCATTTATCGAAATGATAAATTCTCGACTTACTCTTGAAAATATTATTTAAACTTGAGTGAATTGTAAAGTACATTCGGTCTTCAATTTTTTGACATTTCTAATCGTGAGTTATATACATTTTGTAATCTATACAAAATCACGAAATAAAATGAATTGAATTTTTTTGAAAAAAAAGAACCGCAGATAAAGCGGTTCAAAGATATGTTATTATCTTTTTTATCTTACCGCTTGGATACTATGAGTAACGAATTTTTGTTAAGTACATCATGATGTATAAAGTACTATAGTTACCCAGAGGTCCAAACTTGAAGAGCGTGTGTCTTTGGACTTGGTCTCTAATGAAAGAGATTATTTATTCACGCCCCGATATATTAGCTGAAAGTAGAATATATGTCAAGCGTATATACTGTGGATAATTTAAAGGCTTAAAAAGCTAGAAATGCTAAAGAGGTTGAAAAGGCCTTTGACTACGATAATTTTATGATTTTTAATGAATAATTCTTCATTATTCATTACAATTTCAACATCGTACTTCCACCACTTTCATCCACAGAAAATTCTGAAATTAATGGATTTTTTTTCAAAGATTCATGCACTTTATTTTTCATCACGCCACTACCAATACCATGAATTACTCTAATAAATTCTTTTTTGTTTTTATAAGGTTCATATATTTCAGTGTCCATAAACATGATAGCTTCTTCTACATTTTTGTAATTATGCAAATCTATTATTACATCCGGACTAGCATAGCTAAGAAAATCATTTTCTTTCATAACACATTGTCTAAAAATAAAATATATGTAATAATGAAATTATAATAACAGCAGTTTAACACAAAAAATAATTTTATCAAAATATGTTCAAAAAACACAAAAAAAGAAATCCGTTCTTATACTATCTAATTAATGGTTCAGCTTTTATCTTTTTTTGGCGAGGTGTCTGGGGACTACTCGATATCTATTTATTTCCCGCCTATCCGATATTAAGCTATATTGTTTCTACTTTTATTGGAGTTACTATTCTATACTTGAATGATTATTCTTTGAAGGAATTGGAAAAATAAAAATAAATAGTCAATAGTGTTTTATCTGACCAAACAAAAACCAGTTTATTTTAAAAACTGGTTTTTTTGTTTATCTTAATATTGAAATCCTAGATGCTTTATATAAGCAGCACCATAATTAAAAGCATTAGGATGCTTATGACGAAGAGCTCCAAATATTATTCTATCACCAGATATACCCACATCAATTCCTCCGTCATCTTCTTTATGAGCATCACTAGCAACAAAAGAATCAAAGTATGTTAAATCATTATCACCTATCTTATAGACAAAAATTACACCTGTCTCTATATTACCAGTATATCTATCTTCAGCACCAACAATCAATTTACCATTATCAATAACCACACTTCTACCAAATTGATCATCAAACACACTATCACTTTCACTATCTTCCAAAGCAATCTCCTGCATAATATCCCAATTTGAACCATTATACTTATAACAAATAACTTTGCCAGCATCCTGTTTATTATAAAACCCAGATGAAAAAGCATTTCCAACACAAGCCACGTCATTTTCTATATCAACAGATGTGCCAAAGTCACTTAATACACCAGCTAAAGTACTCATTTCTGTATTATGAAAGAAAGCTTCTTCTAACCATAGACCATTTTCTAAACCATAAATTCTTATGCTACCCTGTTTCCATTTATTACTATCTTTATAACTATTATCTTCATCATCACCTATTATTAACTTATCACCTCTAATAGATACAGCAACTCCAAAATTACTTCTAGTCTGTGGTCCTACACCATCTAATGTGTGTAATTCTGGAACAATTTGTTGAACCTGCTCCCAAATACCAGCATTATTTTTGAATACAAATACTGTACCCTGTATGCTGGATGGCATATTAGGATATTTATAATGGAAACAGCCCATAATAGCATAGGTATCAGTAATAGAAACTGCATTACCACAATTTGCATATGCTAATGGAAAATCATTATGTATCTCTTGGTCTAATACCCATAAACCATTTTCTAGTTTATATATATAAACAGCACCACTCCAGACTTTTCCATCAAATTTATAATTTTTAGCACCAACAATTAGATATCCTCCTCCAAAATCTAAAGAATAACCAAAATTACTAGCAGTATCATTGTTACTTAAAACTTGAGATATCACCCAAGTAGCACCATTCCAATGATATATATATACATTACTACTTATTATTGAAACTGCAGCATAATCGCCAGATATATCCACCACACTACCATATCTACTTCCAACAACAGTATCTGCTTCATATACTTCAAATTCACCACTAAATAATTCTCCATAAATAAAATAAGCTGAACCGGCATTACTACCACCATCATCATCTCCATAAGCACCTACTAAAAAAGTAGAATCATAAACAGCTACATCACCCCCAAACACATCATCTGATTGTCCATCATATGCAATTATTTTTTCTTCTTGAGACCATACATTATCAACCAAATAATATTTATACATTGAACCAGAAGATAAACCATTATCATCCACTCCTTTTGAGCCTACTACCAATCTGTTACCATTAATATCCACAGAAGTACCAAAAAAATCCTCGAATTGACCATCTCTAGCTGTAATTTTTTGAGATTGCAACCATTGAGTATTATTTTTTTGAAAAACATACACAGAACCAGAGTCAACACCCACATCGTCATCATAGTTTGAACTAACAGCTACAAGATCCCCATGAATAGCTACATCAAAACCAAAATAATCTTCATTAGCGCCATCTTCTGGAACAATTTTATATTGTTGATACCACTTTTTTACATTACCTGTAAAAATATAAGCAGCACCAGAATCTTTGCCGTTTTCATCACTAAATTTTGAACCTACAGCCATATACATTCCGTTACTAGATAGAGAATTACCAAATTTATTACCAGCAGAAGCATCAATTGCTATAATTTTTTGTATATATTTCCAAGTACCACCATCAAAAAAATAACGATAAACAGCTCCAGCATTTATACCAGCACTATCCTCAGTTGGAGCACCAACAAAAAGATTGTTATCCAAAATAGAAACAGATTCACCAAAACCATCAAAATCATAAATAGTAAATACACTACCACCATTAAACCTACTGTCGTCAATAAAATCCTCTGGAGTTAGTTTTATTGGTCTTGACCATATTTTTCTAATATTATCAAAACTATATACATAGACAGCTCCAGAATCTTTACTTATACTGTCATCACCTGTAGCACCAATCGCTATATATTCATCAGAGATGGCTACTGAGGAACCAAAATAATCATAAGTTTGTAATCCTGTTGGAACCAACTTTTGTGTATATTCCCAAACGTCACCATTCCAATGATAGACATAAGCAGAACCTGAAGCACTTCCCATATCATCGTCATTAGGAGAAGTAACTACAGCATAATCCCCATACATAGCTACTTTTTTACCAAAATTATCTCCAGACCCCATATCAAAAGATGTTACTTTTTGTTGGACAGCATCTACTTTACCTACAAAAAAGAACAAAGAAAAGACAACCATAGATAAAAACAAAATACTTTTATCTAAAAACCCCCTTTTAACCCTTTTAGCTTCAAACATAAAATTATAATTAAATTTTATTTTTAATAAAAATAGAATAAAGTAGACTAAAATAGTCTAATATACCTTACACTACTCATAAAAATACGTCAAGTACAAAAATTTATATTATATTCAATAAAAAAGCCAGATAAATTTATCTGGCTTTTTTTATATTTTAATTATTTAGAAAGAATACAAGTAAGTTGCACTACTTTGTGGAGCACCAACCAATATAGAATTATTGTATAATGCCACACTATAACCAAAAGCATCAGCGGAAGTACTATCTGAAATCAATTGTTTTTGTAGTGACCAATTGTTCAAAACTTTTTTGTAAATATTTACAGAACCAGTATTCAAAACTGAAGATTTGTTTTCAGAACTAACAGCAACATAATCACCACTGACAGAAACATCCAAACCAAAACCTTTGTAAGAATATCTACCAACCATAGGTGAAACTATTTTCTTTTCTTCTGCGAAAAGTCCTGTTCTATTTTTTGCAAAGATATAAGCAGAACCATTGCCATCATAAGGAGCACCAACTACCAAAGTGTTGGCATTTACATCTACACTATAACCGAAGATAGCATAAGCTTTGGAGTCACTCGCAAGCAAAACTTGTTTTTCTGACCAATCATTGTTTTCTAAAGCAAAGTGATAAACAGCACCTGAACTTACTAATTTGTTTGTTCCCCAATCATCTGTAGATGTTTTACTAAAATTTGGAGCACCGACTACCACAGTTTTACCTGAAATAGCCACACTATGACCAAATCTATCACCCCAAGCAGCGTTACTTGCTGTCAACTTTTTTTGTAAAGACCAATTTGTTAAAGATTTGTTATAAACATAAGCAGAACCAGATTCACTACCACTATCATCACTTACATAAGCACCTGCTACGATATAATTGCCATCAGCATCTACACTAAAACCAAAATTATCATAAGCTTTGGTATCACTTGGAGTAAGTTTGTTTTTTTGAATCCATTTGTTTGTACTATCTTTTTCAAAAACATAAATAGCACCAGCGTCAACACCAGCTTTATTGTCATCAAAAGGAGCACCGACTACAATAGTATTACCAGAAATAGCAACACTATAACCAAATTTGTCATCTTGACTACCATCGTTAGCAGTCAACTTGGCATGTTGTTTCCAAACAGATCCTGTCCAATAATATACATAAACTGAACCTGAGTCAGTTCCTTTGTCATCGTCCAAACTTGAACCAACAACAGCGTAACTACCAGATACTTCAACTACGTCCCCAAATCTATCAGCATTATTGAAATCACTGGCTGTCAATTTTTGGTTTGAAGCAGCAGAAACAAATGATACACCAAAAATAACGACTAACAAAGACACAAAAAAGACTGAGATTTTACTAACCAAAGAGAATTTAAGTTTCTCCATATTTAAAATATTTTAAGATAGAACAAATCTACCTAAATTAAAGATTAAACTATACTTTAAAATTCAAATGAAACTTGAATCTAAAGTAATATTGACTTCTTATATTCTAAAGCTAGCACAAAATTGACTTTTTGTCAAGACCCTTAGTTCAGAAAATAGCTTATTTTAGCTAAATTTTCAAATAAAAAAATACTTTATCTCACACTCTTCCACCCTCCAGACACACCCTTTTTCGATAAAACAATTTGCCAAAGCTGAATACGACGAGCACGAAAAAGTCCAGCACAAGAAAGCAAATAAAATTTCCACATAAGGTAAAATCTTTCATCATAATTACCTTTTATCTCCGGCCAATATTTATCAAAATTTTCATACCAAGCCATGAGGGTTTTATCATAATCAACACCAAAGTTGTGCCAATCTTCCATGACAAAATTGCCTTCCAAATTTTCGGCAATTTGCTTAATAGAAGGCAGATGACTATTTGGGAAAATATATTTTTCTATCCACGGGTCAGTTGCCTTTTCCGACTTGTTGGAACCAATCGTGTGAAGCAAAAACATACCATCATCTTTGAGACAATTACTTGCTGTATGCAAATATGTTTTATAATTTTTATGGCCAACATGCTCCATCATCCCAACGGAAATTATTCTATCAAATTTTTCATCCAACTCCCGATAATCTTGCAATCTAATTTCTATAGGCAAACCTTTACAAATATCCTGAGCAAACTTAGCTTGTTCTTTTGAGATAGTCACACCAATTCCTGAAACACCATAATTTTCGGACGCATATTTGAGAAATGTCCCCCAACCACAACCAATATCCAAAATATGCATACCAGGTTTCAAACCAAGTTTGCGACAAATCAAATCAAACTTAGCTTTTTGGGCATCTTGTAGATTGTCCGCTTGAGCCCAATAACCACATGAATAAGCCATCGTTCCCCCAAGCATCCTCGTAAACAAATCATTGCCAGTATCATAATGTTTTTCACCCACAACGAAAGAACGCTTTTTTGATTGACGATTAAAAAGACGAGAAGTAATGGCTAGCAAAAGAACTGACCAATTTCCTCTTATTTCTTTGTCCAAGTTGGACATGAAAATAGAATAAAAAAATTCATCCAAATTTTTTACAGTCCACCATGAGTCCATATAAGATTCACCAAAACCAAGTGTTCCTTCACGAAACACTCTATCATAAAGTCTGTCATCAGTAATCTGGATATCAAAATCTTTGTCACCATTGATAGTTATTCCAGCTAAAGATAATAATTCTTCTGCTAATTCTTGTGATTGTTTACTCATAATGAAAAATATTACTTTATAATAACTTCTCTTTTAACTATATTACAAAATAAAAAAATGGTCAAACAAAAAATTGCTATTTTAAAGCAATTTATAACCCAGAAAGATAACTATCAAAAATAGTTTACTAATTGTTAATTGTTAGTTGATAATTGTAAAAATAGTGCCGACGGAGAGAATCGAACTCTCACACCTTGCGGTACCTGCTCCTAAGGCAGGCGTGTATACCAGTTTCACCACGTCGGCTTTCTACAAATAACGAGCATAATATACAATATTTTAAAATTTTTGTCAATCTTGTGTGAGTAGACAAAGTATGGGATAATTGGAATATACAATTAAATACAAAATTATATGATAATCCCACAAAAATTAAACGTCGGAGATGAAATAAGAATCATTGCTCCATCCAGAAGTATGTCTTTACTTTCTGAAGAAAATAGAAACTTAGCCAAAACAAAATTGGAAAGTTTAGGCTTCAAAGTAACCTACTCCAAAAATTGTATGGAATCGGATATGTTTGTGTCTTCTTCAATAAAATCAAGAATAGACGATATTCACGAAGCCTTCGCTGACAAAAATGTCAAAGCAATTATGACTGTGATAGGTGGCTTTAACTCCAATCAACTTTTACAATATCTTGATTATGATTTGATAAAAAATAATCCCAAAATCTTATGTGGTTATTCCGATATTACCGCTCTAAACAATGCTATCACTACCAAAACTGGTTTGGTAACTTACTCAGGTATTCACTTTTCGAACTTTGCCATGAAAATAGAAATTGAATATAATCTTGAATACTTCAAAAAATGCTTGATGAGCGAAGAAGAATTTGAAATCAAACCATCACCTACTTGGTCAAATGACGCTTGGTATCTTGATCAAGAAAATAGAAACTTAATAAAAAATGAAGGTTTTATAATTATACAAAAAGGTGAAGCAACTGGAAAAATACTTGGTGCTAATCTAGGTACTTTCAATCTGTTACGTGGTACAGAATTCATGCCAAATATTTCTGATTCAATTTTATTTCTTGAAGAAGATAATAATGTAGGCAAAGACTTTGTGGTAGAATTTGATAGAAATTTACAATCTCTTATTCAACAACCTAATTTTGATAAAGTAAAAGGTTTAGTCCTGGGACGCTTTCAAGAAAATACTGAAATGACTCTCGAAAAATTAAAATATATTATTGAAACCAAAAAAGAATTACAAAATATGCCTATCATTGCCAACGCTGACTTTGGCCACACCAATCCATTGTTTACTTTCCCTATTGGTGGTACCGCTAGTTTGAAAGTCGGCGATGAAGTTGAATTGAAAATAATAAAACACTAACCAAAAAAATATGAAAAAACAATTTTTTACTATTATCATTCTTAGTTTATTTTTGACTGGCTGTAGTTTGACACCAAACTCAAATAATACTAATAGTTCCCCAACAAAAAATATTGTTATTAACAAAACAAATAAATTAGATTTGAGTAGCCAAAATTTGTCCAAAGTTCCAGATAATACATTCAAGCAAACAAATCTACAGGAACTAGACATTTCCAATAACAAATTAACAGGTTCACTACAAGCTGAAATCAGACACTTACAAAACTTGCGAGTACTAAATATGAGTAACAATCATCTAACAGGCGTACCTGCTGAAATTGGACAATTGTCAAAACTAGAAATATTAGACTTATCCAATAATCAATTGACTGGATTACCAAATGAACTAGGAAACTTGAAAAATCTAAAAACTTTAAATATTTCTGGTAATAATTATTCTGCACAAGATTTGGAAGTTATCAAAAAGAGATTAGCAAGTGATGTAAATATTATCAAATAAATGTTATTGCCATTTTTTTTGAAAAATGATATTATAGACACGCTTTAAACAAAATAATTACATACTTTATATGGGTAGAGAAAAAATAGACAACGTCGCAGAAGCTTATGAAAAACTACATAAGGAAAAACAGCAAAAACAACAGGATAAAGATAGAACAGAAAATAATACTCCAGAAAATAGATGCCTTTCACTAGATAATATAATTCCTGGTTTACAAGTAAGAATATTTGGAAATGGTTTTGATAAAGATAATACTTTCCAAATAACAGGAAAATCTAATGAAGGAATTACTATCCAAAAATGGAATCCTTCAATTCTTGAAGGACAACACCCAGGAAAATTAGAACCAGAAAAAATAATAATTCCTGTTTCTGATATTAAAAATGAAACCACAAAATTATATCTACAATATAACTAAATAAAATAAAAAAGAACGAGCATTTAACTCGTTCTTTTATTTTAATTTTTGTAATTAGTCTCTCTTTTTGAAGAAACCTGGTTTTCTATCACCACCACGATTATTGTTTCCTCCAGAAAAACCACCACGACTACCACCACCCATTGGACGAGGTGCTGGATCTTGAGCAACGAAGCCTTCTGGCTTTGTTTTCAAAATTTTCATACTAAGATTTACTCTGCCTAGATTGTCTATTTCTTTTACTTTTACTTTGACAATGTCTCCCATTTTCAAAACATCACTAGGTTTATTGACACGTTCCCAAGAAATTTCACTAACATGAACTAGACCATCTTTGCCAGGAAGAAGTTCAACAAAAGCACCAAAGTCTTCTAGACGAACAACTTTGCCATCAAATTCTTCACCAGCCTCTACTTCACGAGTACAATCTTTTACTCTTTTTACAGCAATCTTCATTTTTTCAGCATCACTAGAAGTGATAAGAACACGACCATCTTGTTCAATATCAATCTTGGCACCAGTTTCTTCCACAATTTTGTTGATATTCTTGCCACCAGGACCGATAAGATCTTTGATTTTTTCTGGATTAATAAGTACAGTCACGATACGAGGAGCATATGGAGAAAGATCAGCTCTAGGTTCAGCAATGACACTTGCCATTACTTCAAGAATTTTTAGACGAGCTTCACGAGATTGTTTGACAGTTTGTTCAACTAGATCCCAAGTAAGACCATTTGTTTTTGTATCCATTTGTACAGCAGTAATACCGTCCACTGTTCCTGCAATTTTGAAGTCCATGCCACCAGGACCGTCTTCTACATCTTGCAAATCTGTAAGAACTTTCCACTTTGTTACAGTACCATTGTTGGTACCACCATCAGAAGCAAGACCCATAGCAATACCAGCTACTGGTTTTTTGATAGGCACACCAGCGGCCATAAGTGACAAAGTTGAGCCACAAGTAGAAGCCATTGAACTAGAACCATTTGAACCCATTACTTCAGAAACTACACGCATAGCATAAGGAAAATCAGCAGCATCAGGAAGTACTGGTTCCAAAGCTCTTTCGGCCAAAGCACCATGACCAATCGCGCGACGACCTGGTCCACGAAGTGGTCCAGCTTCACCGTAAGTGAAAGGTGTATCATTATAATGATGCATATAACGTTTTGTACCATCTTCTTCCATACTGTCCAAAGTTTGGACATCTCCAGGAGCACCAAGAGTCACTACAGACAATACTTGTGTGTCCCCACGCATGAACATAGCAGAACCATGCACACGAGGTAACAAATCTACTTCATTTTGTAATTCACGAATTTCAGTAATTTTACGACCATCTAATCTTTGATCTTTTTCCAAAATTCTTTTTGTGATTTGTACAGAAATAAGATATTTGACTTCTGACAAAACTTTCCTTTGAACAGCTTCCTCAAAACCTTGAGCAGTCAAATGTTCTGCCAAAGCTTCCTCAATTTTTTCTATCATTTTTTTACGTTCATCTTTACTAACTTTTGGAGAATTGAAAATAAGTTTTTCGGCATTGTCAGCAATGAATTTTTCAGCAACTCTCTTCACTTGATCACCAACAGTTTCGACACCATCAATAGAAACAATTGTTTCTTTTTTCTGTCCGACTTCAGCTTGAATTTTTTTGATAAATTCAATCACAGGAGCTGTTTGTTCACATCCCCATTTCATAGCTTTGAAAAATAATTCTTCAGAAACTTCGTTAGCACCAGCTTCTACCATAACCAATTTGTCTGGATTACCAGCAACTACTAAATCAAGTTTTTTGTTGGCTTCAAGCTGACTTGAAGTAACATTCAAAATGAATTCACCATTTTCATCCATACCTACACGAGCAGCTCCCATAGGACCATCCCAAGGAATTGAAGAAATAGACAAGACAAAACTAGCAGCAAGTAATGCTACAGTTGAAGCATCGTTTTCACCATCCACTGATAAAGCGGTAGTAATTACTTGGATATCGTTGCGAACTCTTTCGTCAAATAAAGGACGAATAGCACGATCAACTAGACGAGCTGTCAAAATAGCTTCATCACTAGGACGTCCTTCACGTTTCATAAAACGACTACCTTTTATTTTGCCGGCAGCATAAAGTTTTTCCTCGAAATCTGTCATAAGAGGAAAATAATCTATACCATCACGAATTGTTTTACTTTTGACAACTGTTGCCAAAATTGTAGTATCCCCATAACGTACTGTACAAGCTGCATTTGCTTGAAGAGCAAATTTGCCAACTTCGACAGTTAGAGTGCGTCCACCCCAGTCCAAAGACCATTGTTTTGTTTGTAACATATTTTTTTGTTACGACATTGATCTTGATACGATAGACCAGCACATTATACTGTGCAGAGATCTAGGTGTCTCAAGACCAAAATCTGAATTAATTATAAATCCTGAATCGAGAATACGACGAGGGATCTTTCTTAAGAAAAAATATTTAAACAAATATAATTTCTCCTTAAGAAAGATTCCGAAATAAATTCGGAATGACTTTTTTTACTTTTTTTTCTTATTTATAAATATAGGTTTACCTGCCCCAATCAAAAATTTTTCTTTATTTTCGGACAAGTTTATGAAATCATCAGTAGATTCAATCAAACGAGAAGAAGTAGTTTCACCAAAAGCCAAGACTTCTACCTGTTTACCCATACTGCGTAAATATTCTATAAGTGGTACATAATCACCATCACCAGAAACAATGGCAATAGCATCAAGACTATTTGATAGACGAATAGCATCAACTGTCAAACCTACATCCCAATCAGCTTTCTTCATACCAGAATTGAAAATCTGCAAATCTTTTTCACGAGTTTCTATCCCCAAATTGTACAAAGCTTCAAAAAAAGGTTGTTCATCTTGAGTTTCTGTGCGCACTACATAAGCAATACTACGGATAAGTTTGCGACCAGCTACAGCTTCAGCCACAATATTACCAAAATTTACCTTTTTGTTGAAAAGGTTTTTGGCAGAATAATACATATTCTGCACATCAATAAACACCCCAATGCGTTGCTCGGGGTGTTTTAGAGGATTTTTTTTGATTTGATTATTCATTAGTTTCTTCTTCAACAGACTCTTCGATATCTTCTTCTACATCATCATTATCAAATTGTTTTGCTTGTTTCAATTTCAATTTTTTGACCAATTCTTCAAATGAAGCAGCATTTTCACGTTGTAAATATTTAAGTAATTTACGACGTTCACCTACTTTACGAAGAAGACCACGACGTGAAGAATGATCTTTGTGGTGAGCTTTCAAATGTTCTGCAAGCTCATCAATCTCTGCGCTCAAAATAGCAATTTGAACTTCAGTAGATCCAGTATCACCTTCATGAGTCTGATACTTTTTAATTAGACGTTGTTTTTTTTGTTTGTTCAACATAAGCCATGCATATTTTTAACGGGCACATGGTAGGCATGTCTATCAAGGTCCGTATCCCATATAAATAGGGATGAATTAAAGCAACATCAATATATCAGAATCACTATGCTTTGTCAATAGCCATAAGCCCTTTTTTAGCTTATTTTAGCTGAGATTAGTCTAAAAATGATAACACAAATAAAAAAACGTAGGTCAAATCAGTAAATCTGGATTATCAGGATATCCGGATATCCAAATCTATTTATTACGTGTAAGCGCCATCTTCAACAATTCCTCCACCGTCTTATCCCCCACATCAAGATTCTTCACGATCTCTCTCGCCTCTTCTTTACTATGTCCCATAGCAACAAGAGCTTCGACGACATCAGACAATTTGTCACCAACTTTTTCATCACTATCTGAAGAAGATTTCAAAGTTTTGCCAATTTTGTTTTTTAGTTCCACTACCAAACGTTCAGCTGTCTTACGTCCAATACCACTAACTTGGGTCAGATAAGAGACATCTCCCCTACCAATCGCATCTTGAATTTCATCCAAACTACCAAGTGCCAAAATATTGAGAGCTCCACGAGGACCAAGACCTTTGACTGAAATAAGTAATTCAAAAAAAGTTTTTTCTTCCAAATTTCTAAAACCAAAAAGTTCAAGTGCAGTTTCGGCAACTTTCAAATAAGTATAAATTTCTACTTCTTCACCAATTTTTACTTCAGCCAAAAATGAAGTAGTGACATTTATTTCATAACCAACTCCAGCTTGTGTCAAAATAGTCACATCTGATTTACCTTTAAATTTTACGATACCTGAGATGAAACTTATCATAAATTATTTATATCTTTTTAATTGTTCACGAACTAAATCAATTTGTTGTTTTATTAAACCTGGGAAAGAAACTCCTTCTTCCATATGACTTTCTTTCTCTACCATACTTTGTTTTAAAAATTCAAGTATTTTTTGTGATCTCTCTAATTTTAATTTAATCAATTTTTTTTCTTCAACACTGGCAGTTTTCAAATTCCTAGTCTTTGCCTCTCTACAAATCATATCAACGATTCTATCCAAAAAATCCAAAACATAGATACTATCTGAAAAAAAATCTTTATTATTATTCAAAATAACACGATGATATACATCGTCTAATTCTGGATTATCAGTAGGGATATCCAATCTTACATTTTTTTCAGGACCATGTATTGTAACTTTTCTTGGTAATTTTAAACTATCATGAGGCTTCTTTGCAAGTTCCCTTTCTTTTATACTTAAAATAAAACCTTCTGAATTTTCTATGGACATAAAATTACAATTCAAAAATAAAATCATTTATTTTTGCTAATGATTCAGCAGCAAAATTTTTAATTACTGTACCACTTATTTCATCAGAAGCAGAATAAGGTTTTTCCAATATACATTCTAATATTTCTTCTACTTTTTCTAATATCTGTTTTCTAATATAATTTTTACTCTTAAATTCTTCCGAAGTTATATCTAACTTAGAGAGTTCAGTTAATAATTCTAAAATATCTCGTTCAAAATGTCTGAAATCTTGTATAGTATTTAAAAATAAAGAAAAAACTCTATTTTCCTTATTATTAATATTATTTTGAAAAATATAGTTATAATATATTTCCATTCTCGAATATAAAGAACCCAACTTCGGACCATCTATATAAAAAAGTTCATTATCACTTAAAGGTCCAAGACAGCCTTTTTCTTTCTTTGTTTTTTTATCATATTCATCATTAAATTCAATACTTCGCAAAATTTCTTTTGTAGTAGCCTTTATACCCATTTTTTCATCAAAACCAACATGTTCTCTACTCATATTACTAATTATTCAAAAATAAAATTCCAAATTCTTTGATAGGTTTAGTACTATAAAAATAAGTATTTTTGTCAGTTCCACCATGAGCACTTTCCACTTCCCCACCTACTTCATTATACAATTTTTTAATAGTTAAAGAAAGGTCTTTTTCAAATGGTTGCATAATGCGAACTTTATCACCAATACGCAAAGCATTGTGTGCACGCATAGTAATTTTATATTGTTTACCTTCCTTTTCACAAGACAATATTTCTCCAACATACTGCTGTTCAGTACCTTCATGACTATCATTTGTATTTTGTTCTACACTATCACGACCAAAAAGAAAACCAGTCGTGTAACCACGATGCACGAGTTTGTCCAAAATATTTTTCTTGATATTTTTTAAATATTTTTTCTTGAGTTTGATGTCATCCGTTTTGCCACTTTCTAATAAATAATCAAAAGCAGTGCGATAAGCTTTGACCACACTAGACAAATAAGCAGGACTCTTGGCTCGACCTTCTATCTTATAACTTGTTACTCCAGCTTCAAAAAGTTCTGGCAAATATTCGATGAAACACATATCTTTGGAATTGAAAATATAAGTTCCATTGATGTCTTCTTCTACATCCATTTCTCTTTCTTTTTTTAGAGGATCATTGATAGTTGTTTCTATAAACTTAATATTATTCAAATCATATTTCCAGCGACAAGGCTGAACACAATCACCAAGATTGGCGGAGCGACCAACCAAATGAGAAGAAAGCATACATCTACCGGAATAACTCATACACATCGCTCCATGAATAAAATATTCTATTTCACATTTTGGTACTGCTTTGTGGATTTCTCTTATTTCTTCCAAAGTGACTTCACGTCCAAGAACAACTCTCTCCAAACCTTGGTTATACCAAAATTTTACCGTCTCAGCATTCGTCGCATTGGCTTGAGTAGATAAGTGGATAGCAAGATTTGGGGCATGTTTCTTGACCATAGACATAACACCTGGATCAGAGACAATGAGAGCATCTGGTTTCCATTCGTTTAGTTTTTTGAGATAAGGTGGTAATCTTTTCAAATGATCATTGTGAGCCACGATATTTACTGTCACATAAATTTTTTTACCAACAGAATGAGCATATTCAATAGATTGTTTAACATCGTCATCAGTAAAAGTATTGATACGTACACGCATACTAAAATCTGGAATTCCCATATAGACTGCGTCTGCACCATAAGCAAAAGCGTAACGCATTTTTTCGGGAGATCCGGCGGGAGCGAGGAGTTCTAATTTCTTTTTTGACATAATTTTATTAAAGCTTACGAGGCTTACAAGGCCTACTAGGCTTACTTATTGTCCCTGATGGGACAAACTAGTTATTAATTTATATAATAAAAATCCTACTTCTTTACTTTTTTTATAAATAAAATCAAATTGTTCTTTATTTATATAATCCAATTCTATAGCTAACTCAAAATAACATTGACATTCATTCAAAGAGCCATTGGAAATATACAAAAATTTCAAAAAGTCTTTGTCAGTTGGTTTACCACGACCTTCGACCACATTAGCCATAACAGATACTGCAGCACGACGTAATTGACTTGTCAAACCATACAATTCATCCTGTGGGAATAGTTTGACCAATCTATACACTAGTTTAACAAATTCCAAACTTTCTTTCCAGAGCTTCAAATTGTGATAATCTTGCATAAAAAAATAAATAAAAATGTAAACCTAAAAATTAAGCCTCGTTAGCCCAATGCCTACCTGCCGGTAGGTTGTAAGCCCTGTAAGCCTTGTAAGCTCTTTGCAAATTAATAAAATTTTGATTAAACAAAGACATCTTCAAAACTAAGAACGCAAATATTCAACCAACACCTGTACTCCAAATCCATTTGCTCCAGCTCTAATATGTGCTTTACCTTTACTACCATAAATGGCACTAGCCAAATCGATATGAGCCCAAGGATAATTTTTTTCACCAGTATCTTTGTTTTGTGTAAAAAATTGCAAAAAAGCGGCTGCAGTACTGGCAGTACCATAACGTTCACCACCAACACCACCAATATTTTTGATATCAGCCACTTCACTTTTCATCGCTTCACTATATTCTTCACCAAGTGGAAGACGCCACAAATTTTCTCCAGTTTCTTCACCCAAACTCAACATTTTTTCTGAGATGTTTTCTTCTGGTGTAAAAAGTCCTGATTTTTCTAATCCCAAAGCAGACATACAAGCACCAGTCAAAGTCGCCAAATCAATTACTTCTTTTGGATTATATTTACCAGCATAACAAAGTGCATCAGCCAAAATAAGACGTCCTTCAGCATCCGTGTTTTTTATTTCTACAGTCGCACCATTCATAGCTTGCAAAATATCATCGGGACGATAAGAATCTCCACCAGGCATATTTTCGGCAGCAGGAATAAGCGCCACAATATTTTTTTTCACTTTCAAGGCTGCCAAGGTTTTGATAGTACCCAAGACTGAAGCTGCTCCCAACATATCGAATTTCATATCCACCATATAATCCCCTGGTTTGAGAGAAAGTCCACCAGAATCAAAAGTAATACCTTTGCCAACAATCACACTAGGTTTTTTATTTTTATCAGTTCCGAAGTATTCTACAATAATAAATTTTGTTTCGTGCTTAGAACCACGTCCCACAGCCAACAAACAACCCATTCCTAATTTTTCAATTTCTTTTTCAGACAAAACTTTTGTCTTTATATTTTTGTTTTCTTTTTGTAATTGCAAAGCTTCGTTTGCCAAATAACTTGGTGTCATGACAGTCGGTGGAATATTACCCAAATGACGCGCGAAATTTACCCCTTCGGCAATAACTAGACCTTCTTCTATTCCTTTTTGCAAATTTTTTAAAACATTTTTTTCAAAACTACCTAGAAAATTCACTTCTTCTAATCTCACGACTTTGTCTTCTTTTTTTGTTTTGAATTCATCATAAGCATAAGTGGCAATTTCGATAGCTACCACCGTTTCTACTGCCAATTTTTTGACCTCAAATTTTTTGAGCAAAGCATCTACTAAAACAAAATTCAATTTAGAATATTTTTTATTTTGTGCAAACAAAAAAGCACTACCAACAATTTCTTTATAATTTTTTGTAGTCAAATCTTTTTCTTTGCCAAGTCCAATCAACAAAACTCTTTCATACTTTTCACTATCTGTATAAAAAAAACTAAGTTGTTTTTTCTTGGCTTCAAAATCTTTATTGGCAAAAACTTTAGCAACAAACTTGGACAAATCTTTATCCAAGTTTTTACTAAAATCATCCAAACTTACATCTTCAAAAATAGGAATAATCAGACAAGCTGATTTTTTAATTTCTTTATTTATATTATATTTTGTCATATGTTTTCAATTCATCCCGCAACCGAGGGACGAGGGTGCGGGATCTGTAGACCCTGAGCACTATGTTATTAAATTTTTCTTTTTTAAAGAATGGAATGACGAAATGAACAAAGTGGATTTCGTCAAAAACGTCGACAAATTTCAATTCTTTCAATTTGTCACTCCACTTTTTATTTAACTTTATATTCTTCTATCGTCGGCAACAACTCTTCAAACTAACTTATTATTTTTTATAAAATATAAAATTTAAGAATGCGTTTCATTTATATTATTCCAATCCCATTTTCTATCTTTATTGTATTCCATTTTTTTTAAAATTGCTTCTTCTACATCAATATCTAATACTCCACAAAGATGCAAAATACGCTGAATAGCATCACCAAGTTCTTCTTTAAGACCATCTTTACCATCAATATTTTTGTGACGATAAGCCTCAAAAGCTTCTGATATTTCAGAATGAATTAAGGCAATTTTTTCTGCAACATTAATTTCATCTGGCTTTGTTCCGAAGCCTTTCTCTTTTGCTTGTTCCATTATTATTTCCACAAGTTGTTTTATAGTCATAAATATATTTTTAAAAATTTAATAAACTTAAAAAGTACCATAAAATGTTCTTTCATCATACCCAAAAAAACACCTCTAGTCAAACCAAAATCTCAACTTGCAAAATAGGTATTAGACAATGTATAATAAGTTTGAAAAAATCAGTTAAATAAATACGTTAAATCTTAAGAAACCTGCCTGCCGGCAGGCAGGGATCCTTCTCTGCTAAACTGGTGGCTCAGGATGACACGTCCCCCTATGAAAATAGCCATCATCGGCACCCACTCTACGGGTAAAACAACTCTAGTTCAAAAATTAAAAAATAAACTAGAAGAATTAGGTAAAAAAGTAATGATTATTCAAGAACATGCTCGCAGTTGTCCCTTTCCAGTACACGAAGGCACGACTATTGAAGCGCAAAAATGGATCAAGGACAATCAGATAGCCAAAGAAAGTGAAGTAGACCACAGTGACAAAATTCTTATCACCGACAGAGCCACTATTGATAATTTTGCCTATTTACACCGAGTTGCGGATGAAGAAACATCAAGAGAATACGAACAAATTGCTTTTGAACACGGCAAGACTTACACTTTTATTTTCAAAACACACAAGCTAGATATAGTAGCCGAAGACGATGGCTTTCGCACGACTGATGACGACTTCCGCAATCTGATAGACAGTCTTATCAATCAATTTTTAAAAAAAAACCAAGTACAATTTATTCCACTACAAGCAACAACTGATTATGATGTACATGTGAAGGATATTTTGGAGAGGATAAATACATAATAATATGAAATCCAAAACATTTTTAATAATGATATCAATATTTTTTTTATCTTTATGGGGATGGACAATAAAAATATATCCAAATATAAATTGGATTTCTTTTATAATTTTTGTTACAGGGATTTTAATTCAAATGTCTTTGTTAATAAATTTTAAAAAAATAAAAAACATAGAAGAAGTACTTGGAGTTTCCTTACTTCTTTCAATAATTGGATTACTACCTGCAATATTAAGTGGAAAATATGAAAATGATTATGAAGTGATAAGATCTTTATTTTTTAGTCTTTCATTATTTTTACTATCAATAACCATATTATTTGAAGAAAATATAATACCTGTATTAAATGAAAAAACTTTATTAACCATAAATATAATCACACTTTACTTAATTTTTAAAAATAATTTTCCAACAATTTTACTAATAACATATATTACATTTTCATTATTTGTAATAATAAACTCTTTTATAAATAAACATCCAAAAAAATGGCAAGAACGATCTATGTTTGCATGGTATTTTATTTTAATAATAACAATTCCACTATCACATTTTAATTTTTCTGATTTAAACAATTTGATAGTACTTAATCATAATTTTACGATTGAAAAAACTTTAGCTTTAGGTATGAGTTTTTGTTTTGTACTAATAAATTTTGTATATTTGTTATCATTTATACGTTTATTACCAAACAACAACGGAAAAACTCCTTCAAAAGCCTTTAGAGAAAAAAATAATATAAAAATTCCTGAAACTTCAGATCTTTTCAATAGAAAATATGATGAGAAATTACAAATGAACATAAATGAAACTTTAATAATTATAGCCACGTTGTGTTCTTTTTTAACTCTAAACTATTTTTATAATTTCTTATCTGACAATATTATCATAATTTTCATATTTGTTTTTGCTCCTTTTATAGCCAAAAACAAACAAACAGATTGTATTAAAAATTAATTTTTCAAAAAACCAAGTACAATTTATTCCACTACAAACCACGATTGATTATAATGTACATGTGAAGGATATTTTGGAGAGGATAAAGGTTTAAATTTTTATACCAACTAAAAAACACGATAATCTCGTGTTTTTTAGGCTCTGGTCGACACGCGTGTGTTGCATGTCAACCGGGCCGTGTCAGAAGAACTACTTCTTGCTGGGATTGCGGTAATACTTGACCGCGTACTCCCAGTATTGTCCTTCCAGGCCATGCACATCGCGGAACCCGGCGATGGTGTCCAGCATGTTGGGAGATGGATTGAACTTCGCGTCCGTCAAGTTCGCACCCGACAGATTCACGTCCGTCAAGTTCGCACCAGTCAAGTTCGCACCCGACAGATTTGCTCTCTCGAGAACTGCCCCAAAGAAGTTCAAACCAGAGAAGTCCTGACCGGAGAAGTCCTCTCCGGACAGATCCAAGTAGGGCCTACCCTCCCTTAAAGTCAACAACCATTCGAACAACCCCCTCCAATCTTTTGATTCAATAAATTCACTGGTTTTATCAAACATGCCCTGCTGACCTGACACGGTTTTCCCTCCAACATTTGTGTGTATTCCCTCTGGCACTTTGCACTGGGGAATAGTTCAAGTTAACAAAGAAAATCATCTTCGTCAATCCTTTTTAACTAGTTTATTAGTTAATTATTGACAAATTTTCTTATTTTTGTTATTATCTGCTTAGTGTAATAGTCAAAAATATAATATGATAAAAATAAAATTGGCTAATTTAGCCCAAAAACTCAACAAATCCATATCTGATATAGCAAGAGAGACAGATATCAACAGAAATACCATCACTAGCCTCTACCACAATAAGTTAGATGGCATAAAATTCTCCACTCTAGAAAAATTGTGTGAATTTTATGATCTCGACATTGGCGACATTCTAGAATACACAGACGACAACAATACACATACAAAAACCGAACACCTCTATCGCCAAGAGGCCATAGCAGTCCCCTTCACAGGATGGACATGGATGCTCGCGTCAAATAATTTTAATACAACATATTTTGAAAAAGATTATGGTGAAATAGATGCTTACTTTAAAGGCAGTAATGGACAATGCTTCTATTACAAGGAAAAGATGTATGAGCTCGCCCAAAGTGTATACAAAAAATACAAATACAAAGAAGACGTTGACAGACTCTACGATGAATATAGTATGACAACAAAGACCATTGTAGACATCTATGATACCTCGAGCTATCAGAGACAGATGACCATGACTATTCGTGAAGTGCTCCAAATTCTAAATACATTGTTAAAAGCATATGCCGAATTTTGGGCCATGTGCTACTTTATAGACAGCTTTGATTCTGGATTTGATGAGCAAGTAATCAACGAAATCAGCAAAAAATATACCTTTGACAAAAAAGAAATCGCTGTGCTCACCTCCCCAACAAAACTTGGATATAGTGATACACGACTCCTTGCGTTGTTGCACATTATTGCAAAGAAAAAAATTACAAAAGAAAATATTAAACAACTTTTAGAATTAAAAGAAATACAAGAATATATCAATACATACGACTACTACAAAGGGAACTATGTCCACATAAATAAAATCAAAAAATCTGAACTCAAAAAAGAAATCCTGTACTACAGTGAAGATCCAGACATACTCAAAAAAAAGATGCATGAACTACAATCATTTGAACAACAAAAACAAAATAAAAAACAAGTAATACTCAAAAAACACAAACTAAAAATCAATCCCTTGTATTTCTTCTCAAAGCTAACCGACTGGAGAGAAGACAGAAAGAGAGTAAATATGATGGGGGTATATGTACTTCTCAATATTCTCAAACGAATAGAAGATGAGACTGGTATTGACTCCAAATATCTCAAATTTATTAGCCCAGAAGAAATTGAAAGTATCCTTTCAGGACTTCTCACAGAGCCGGAGCTACGAACTCGTTACAAAAATGGTATGCTGGTATCAGTGAGAAAAAACGGAATAAAAATTATCAAAGGAGCACAAGCTACTTCGGTGAAAAACGAGCTAGAAGAAAAACTACACAGAAAAAGTGACTCTATTATCCGAGGACAGACCGCGAGCCAAGGCTATGCCAAAGGAATTGCGAGAATTATTGTGAGTGAAAAAGATTTTACCAAATTCAAAAAAAATGAAATACTTATCACTAGTATGACGAGTCCAGAATTCACTCCACTCATCAAAATAGCGTCTGCGATTGTGACGAATGAAGGAGGTATCACCTGCCACGCAGCCGTCATCACAAGAGAAAACCACAAGCCATGCATCATTGCCACAGGCAATGCCACTGAGCTCATATCTACTGGCGACCTAATCGAAGTGCGTGCAAATCACGGGACGGTGAGAATCTTACAAAAAAAGAAAATTATTGATAATGTTTAAAAACAAATCCGTTTTATCAGTTTAATCCGTGTTCTATCTAGACTAAAAAAATCAGATAGCCCACAGATTAAACAGATTGAACTGATAAAAACTGATTATAAAAAAAGACGCTTTTTCTAAAACGTCTTTTTTTAATTTAATGTATTTTAATCACCGACAAAGTAGGGACAAGTGTTTTAATGTTTTAATGTTTTTATGTTTTCATGCTTTTATATTTTCACACTCAACAAAACTTTCACCCCATCAATCTCATACCCTTTGTCATCAGATTCATCCAAAACAATTTTCTCAGCAATTAATTCTCTAGCCAAAACACTCTTTTTGATTTCAGCTTCATAATCTACAAAAACCGCTTGCAAATTTTCATCATCTGTATGATATTCTACTAGCACTTGATCTTCAATAGTCATACCTTGTTCTTTGCGGATTTGATTTATTGTTCTCACAATCTCACGCACCAAACCTTCTTTTTTCAATTCTTCCGTGATGTGAGTATTGAGTGCTATTTTGAATCCCCAATCTTCTTTTTTCTTCAAGTGATTATCTTCTTTGTCAAAATTTTCAAACAAAACTTCTTTGACATTGAGTTCTTCAGCAATAATATTTTTTACATCTTCAGAAAAATCTCTACCAGTCACATAAAATTCTTTCAAGACTTGTCTCACTTTTATTCCTTTTTCTGCACGAAGAGATAATCCCATCTCTACCACTTTTCTCACATCTTCCATCTCTTTCAAAACTTTTTCATCAATCAATTTTTTGTCAAAATTTGGCCAAGACTCAAGATGCACAGATTCTAGTTCACCACCAAGTTCACGATACATCTTTTCGGAAATAAATGGTGTAAATGGCGCCATGATTTTACTAAGTGTCATCAAAACATAACGTAAAGTTGCAGTAGCCTGAGCTTTATCTTCCATTCCTCGTTCCTCATCCCCCATTCCACTTTTGAAACGATCACGAGAACGACGAACATACCATTGTGAAAGTTCGGTAATGAAATCAAGAATTGGACGACTAGCTTCTGCCAGCTTGTACTCTTCCATTTTTTCTGTCACTTCTTTCAAAAGCCCATGCAACTTGGCAACAATCCATTTGTCTAAGATGTTTTTAGAATCCATTCCCCGTTCCTCATTCCTCATTCCGCCGTCAGTATTGAATATAGAAAAAAACGTAAACACATTCCAAAGAGTATTTACTACTTTGTTGTAAACTTCACGCACATCTTTTTCAGAAAAATTCAAACCTTCCGCATACATCACTGGAGAAGAAGCCAAATAATAACGAAGAGCATCAGCACCATATTTTTCAAGGACGACCAAAGGATCTGGATAATTCTTGAGACGTTTACTCATTTTTTTACCATCTTCCGCCAAAACGATTCCATTGACGATTACATTTTTGAAAGCTGGCACACTTTCTTTCAAAGGTATAGAAGGATTTTTGCCCGTAGTCAAAGCTGTAGCCAAAACATGCAAAGTATAAAACCAACCACGAGTTTGATCTTGACCTTCGGCAATGAACTCAGCTGGAAAACCAGCTTCAAACTTAGCTTTGTTTTCAAAAGGATAATGCATTTGACCATAAGGCATTGCACCAGATTCAAACCAACAATCAAGCACTTCTGGAATTCTAGTAAAAGTCTTACCATCTTTTTCAAAAGTTACTTTATCAATAATATGTTTGTGTAAATCAGTTATTTTTTGTCCAGACAATTTTTCTAATTCTTCAACAGAACCAATACAAACAGTCTCACCATCTTGACTACGCCAAATTGGCAAAGCTGAACCCCAATAACGATTGCGTGAAATAGCCCAATCACGAGCACCCTCTAACCATAAACCAAAACGTCCGTCTTTGATATGATCTGGCACCCAATTTGTTTTTTTATTGTTACGCAACATTTCATTTTTTATTTCCGTTACTCTGACAAACCAAGAAGAAGTTGCATAATTGAGAAGCGGTGTATCACAACGCCAACAATGTGGATAGCTATGTTCAAATTTTTCTTTACTAAATAATTTTTCATTGTGTGCCAACCATTTGATAATTTCAATATCTGTTTTGGTATGATCATCTTTTGGTTTTACTTCTTGATTTACAAAATCCAAAACATCTTCAGTAAATTTACCTTCCATAGTCACATGTTGCACCCAACCGACTTGATGTTCTTGTCCAAGACTGTAATCGTCTTCACCAAAAGCGGGGGCGATATGCACGATGCCTGTACCATTTTCAGTAGTTACAAAATCTCCTGTTACTACTTTGAAAGCATTTTCCGTGTTAGCAAAATATGAGAAAAGTGGTTCATACTTGATACCAAATAATTCCTCACCTTTCATCGTACTGATAAGTACATATTCTTCTTTATCTTTGGATTGGAAAACATCTCCAACTCTTTCTTTGGCTACAATATAATAATTATGTTCACCTTTGACTACGACATAATCTATATCTTTACCAACCGCAAGTAAGACGTTGCCAGGCAAAGTCCAAGGTGTAGTAGTCCAAGCCAAAATATATAATTCTCTGTCACCTAGATCAAATTTACTCTTAAATTTTTCATCAGTCACACGAAATTTGGCAGTGGCTGACAAATCTTTGATATCCTTATAACCTTGAGTAACTTCAAAATTAGAAAGTGGTGTGACACAATGTGGACAAATATGCATGGCTTTCTTACCTTCGTAAATAAGGTTTTTATTCCACAATTCTTTGAAAACCCACCAAACACTTTCCATAAAATTCAAATCCATGGTCTTGTAATCATTTTCCATATCCACAAAACGACCAATACGATGAATTGTTTTTTTCCATTCTTCAGCATACGTAAGCACAGTGCTACGACAAGCCTCGTTGAATTTGTCAATTCCCATTTCATCAATTTCTCTCTTTGATTTTAATCCCAAATCTTTTTCAATAATATTTTCTACAGGCAAACCATGACAATCCCAACCCCATTTACGCTCGACGCGAAAACCTTTCATAGTGAAATAACGTGGCACGACATCTTTCATCACCGTACCTACCAGATGTCCATAATGAGGAAGACCAGTCGCAAAAGGTGGACCATCATAAAAAACATAAGGTTTGTTTTCTGGACGTTCTAAAATAGATTTTTCAAAAATCTTTTTTTCATCCCAATATTTAAGTATTTCTAATTCGTTTTCGTTGGAGTTGTATGGCATACGTGATAGTTAAAAAGTTTATAAAGTTAAAAGTTCATAAAGTACTCTTATTCAACAAAAAAAGCACTCTTCATGCTGGGGGCCTTATATTTAAGACGGTACCACCCCAAATTGGTGCTTCATTACTGCTATTACGGGCTTATCCGAAGAGTTCTACTTGTTTTTTGGACTTTCTTCTCTTAGCATGCCCCCGTAGCTTTAGCAAAGGAGGACTACCTGCTGATAACAGGTAATAATGCTTTTATTATTGTATTAGTATTATACTAATTTTAGAGGAAAAGTCAAGACATGAGTTAAAAGTTTGTAAAGTTCGTAAAGTTCATAAAGTCTCTAAAGTTGCTTATTCTGCCTATTCTGCTTACTTTGCTTATTCTGCTTGCTATGTTACAATATAGATACACAATAACTAATAAAATACATATGTACTCAAAAAAACTATTCATCGCGTCAGACCATGGAGGCTACCAACTCAAAAAACGTTTGATTCGTTTCATTGAAAATGAACTAAACTTGAAAATAGAAGATTTGGGACCTTTTGCCAATGATTTAGACGATGATTATCCTGATTATGTAATTCCTCTAGCTCACAAAGTCGTAGAAAATGAAGCTCGCGGTATTGTAATTTGCAAAAATGGTGTCGGTGTCAGTATGGCGGTAAACAAAGTAAAAGGTATTCGCTGTGGTATTGGCTACAACATTGCAGTAGCTGAAAGTATGATGAACGACGATAATACCAATGTTTTGTCTTTAGCTTCCAAATTATCTTCTGAAGAACACGCTATGGCGATTGTCAAAAAATGGCTGGAAACTGAGTTTGGTGAGGCAAAAAGATATATACGCAGACTACAGAAGGTCGCAGAAATTGAAAAATAAAAAGGATACGAAATACGAAAATTTACGAAAGTACGAACTACGAAAGATTTTGTACATTTAAGTTATTTTTAACTATTTTTTATATTTCGTAATTTCGTACTGTTCGTATTTCGTATCCCACGATTCTAACAAATTTATCAAACAAACCCTATGCAAATAATCCCTTCAATCCTAGTTTCCACATCAGAAGAATTACAAAAACAACTCCAATCTATCAACAAGTCTGTCCAAAGAGTCCAAATCGACATCGCCGATGGTGTTTTTGTAAATAATACTACAATAAGCGATCCAGCAACTGTCCAAAAATATGTTGAAACAAAAGTAGAATTGCACCTAATGGTCAGTCAGCCATTGAAAGAACTGCTAAAATGGCACAAGGTAGAACAAATTCAAAAAATCTTGATTCATATAGAATCTGTAAAAAATTTACATGAAATATTCCCAACTCTTCATGCTTATGGTTGGGAAATTGGACTTGTACTAAATCCTGAAACTGATATAAAAATTTTGGATGAATATATTGGTGAAATAAAAGGCGTAATGTTTATGGGAGTAAATCCTGGCAAACAAGGACAAAAATTATTGCCAAAAGTTTTGACTAATATAAAAAAATTCAAAACCAAATATCCTCATATCTTTGTTGAATTAGATGGTGGAGTCAATGAACAAAATTTAGAAAAAATCATAGCAACAGGAGTAGATGCTATTTGTCCAGGCAGTGCTATCTTTGGCAATGAAAACAAACCCGAGCAAAATATAAAAAACATGAAAAAAATTATCAACAGTTTGACTAAAAAGTAATTAGAATATAAAATTCTGTTGTTAAATTAATTTATGTCATCCTATCCCGATTAAATCTGGATTAGAATCTTTCATAAATAAAAACATTTATACTCAAGAAAGATCCTCACGACGTGCTTCGCCGTCTCAGGATTAATAAAAAAATATGGAAAATAAACAAGAAGAATTGCTAGATTTAGTCATCATCGGAGCTGCTGCTGCTGGAAGTGCTGCTGCCATTTATGCTTCAAGAAGAAATTTGAATTTCAAAATTGTGGCCAAAGATATTGGTGGTGAAGTCGCTTTGTCTGGTGATGTAGGCAATTGGCCTGGTATTATTGAAACTACAGGTTATAAGCTAGCTCAAGATTTTCGTAAACATGTCGAATCTTATGGCAACAAAATTGAAGAAGGCTTCGAAGTTACAGCAATAAAACAAGAAAAAAATTATCACACAATTACTGCCAAAAATTTTCTAGGAGAAGAAAAAGTTTATAATACAAAATCAGTCATTATTGCTAGTGGTATTCACCCAAGAAATTTGAATCTTCCTGGAGAGACAGAGCTTCGTGGTCGTGGTGTCACTTATTGTACAGTTTGCGATGGTCCCCTTTTCAAAGACAAAATTACCGCTACAATTGGTGCTGGCAATGCTGCTATTGAATCAGCTTTGATGATGGCTGGTATTTCCAAAAAAGTTTATTTGATTACCAAATTCCCAGACAACAAAGAAACTTTGGGAGGTTTCCCAAAAGCTGAGACAATCCTTGTCAACAAAATAAAAAAATTAGCCAACGTAGAAATAATTTACAATGCTGAAACTACAGAAATTCTAGGCAAAGACAGACTAGAAGGTTTGAAATATACAGACAAAGAAACAAAAGAAGAAAAACAAATAGAAATAGATGGCCTTATGGTCCACATCGGTATGATCCCAAACTCAAGTTTTGTCACCTGTGGAACCAAAAATCCAGTCGGAGAAATAGAAGTAGATATCAAATGTCAGACTAGTTGCAAAGGTGTATTTGCCGCTGGTGACGTCACCAACATCCCTTACAAACAAATAGTTATTTCCGCTGGACAAGGAGTTACCGCTGCTCTAAGCGCTATTGAATATATCAATAAGTGGGAGGAATAAAAATAAATTAATCAAGAATCACCAGTTCAAAATCTGGTGATTTTTGTTTTCCTGTTGTTTTTTCTTTGAAGAAATGTAATAATAATATCATTATAAAATATTTATGAAAAAACAAACAAAATACATCTTAGCAATTATTGCAATATTCTTATTACAATTTATCTTTATAAATCCTCTAGGAGAATTTTCTCTAAATGATTCCTGGGTTCATACTGAAATAGCTTACCACCTAGTAGAAACAGGTGTCTTTAGAATGAGTCCTTATGCAGGCCCAACGTTTTATTTTCCCATTCTTTTAGCCACCGGGCTTATCAAAATATTTGGCATGTCATTTTCTATACTCAGAATTTCTACTCTGTTTTTTTCTCTTGGAAGTCTCTTACTTTTCTTTTTGTTTTTGAATAAAATAAATAAAAAATATCATTTGAACTTTATTCTTACTTTGTTATTATTTTTCAATCCAATTTTTGATAATCTTTCTTTTACTTTTTTAACAGATATTATTGCCCTTTTTCTTTTTATTGCCTCATTGTATTTTTATCACCAAGGTTTTGATAAAAAACAATCTTGGTATCTATTTGTGGCATCTCTCTTAGCAGTTCTCGGTTTTTATACCAGACAAACCAATATACTAATCATGCTAGTAGCTGGCTTATACTCTTTAAGCACTCTAAAAAAATTCAACTTTTTAAAAATATTTTTGGCTTTTGCTTTACCTACAATCATTTGGCTAATAACATATATAATACTATTACAAAACAATCTTTTACCGCAAAACATTTCCTCTCATTATATAAATGTACCAATAATTCAACTAGCAAAAAATATTATCTGGTGGATTTTCTATACTTCAAGCTATTTGGGATTCTTAGTTTTACCAATAAGTCTTGCCTACTTACTAAAAAAACCAAAAGAAAAATTAAAAAATATAAAATTGTGGAATTTTATTTTTTGGCCTGTAATTATCACCTTAATTATTAGGCAAACTTGGCACCAACAGTTTCCTTACATAAAAAATATTATAAATCTTTCTGGTGTTGGACCTATGCAAGAGGTTTTACAAGGTAATTTACAGCCACTTTTGCATAGTAAAATTTTAGGTATTTTGAGTTTACTATTTGCCGTTAGTTTTGGCACCTTAACCTATATTTTATTTTTTGAAAAAACTAAAAAATATAAAATCAAATCTTTCAATAAATTTATTTATCTAAATATTATTCTATATTTATTGCCTATCCTTACTCTTTACAGTTTTGATAAATATTATTTACCTGTTTTTGTTTTATTCCTAGTTTTATTGAGTCAAAAAATAAATTTCAAAAAAATTTATATACCCCTTACAATTCTACTTTTACTTATTTATGCTATATTCAGTATCAGCCAAACTCAATTCTATTTGAATTGGAACAAAGTACGTTGGCAAATGGCAAATACAGCTGTTATAACCTATAAAATAACTAATCTAAACCAATTAGATGCTGGTTATGAATGGGATGGCTGGTACACATATTGGCTTAACCAAGAAAAAGTTAAAAATAATCTACCAAACCAACCTTGGTGGATAAAACACATTTTCATCAATAATACCGCAGACTATGTTGTTAGTTTTTCACCATTACCAAACTATCAAGTTCTTCAATCACAAAAAGTCCAAGGTTGGAATCCTAATAACAACTTATACCTCTTAAAAAGATAGTTATTTTATATTCAAACAAATTCTGTTATAATACCTATAATACTTAATTATATAAAAAATATGTTCCTAAATAATCTTTTTCCAAATTTGCCAACTAGTACTATTGAACTAATGATTTATATTGTCGCAGCCTTAGGTTCTGTACTTATCACTTATGCTGTATTTTTAGAAATAGAAAGACGTCAAGATTTGGTTTTTTTCGTTGGAGCCTCATGTCTTTTTGTATATGCTCTATACATTGATAATATGGTCTTTATGATAGCAAGTGCTGGACTTGGATTAGCTTCCCTTGTAGAATTTATAGAAATCTATCTAGGACTTCACAAACATGACAGAAATGAATTAAAAAGAGTAAAAAATTTAGGAAAAAATAAACAACAATAAAATATGTTTGATCTAATTACAATTGGGGATTCAACTTTTGATACTTTTCTTATTTTAGAAGAAAAAAATAATGCCTGCAGTTTAAGTAAAAACAAAAAATTACTTTGTTTCAATTACGCAGACAAAACTCCTATCGAAAATACAGCTCAATCAGTTGGTGGCAATGCTGCCAATGTAGCTGTAGCTGTTAGAAAATTAGGTTTTAGAACTAGTATAGTCACCGAACTTGGTGACGATATCAACGGACACATTATCAAAGAACAACTAGCCGAAATGAAAGTAGACACCAGCATGGTAAAAAAATTGAAAAATAATACAACTCGTTATTCCATAGTGCTAAATTATTGTGGAGAAAGAACTATTCTTTCTTACTATGCCAAAAGAAACTATACACTACCAATTTTACCAAAAACAAAATGGATTTATTATACTTCTCTTGGTAAATCTTTTGAAAAAATACAAGATAAATTAATAAAACATTTACAAAAAAATCCAGAAATCAAGTTAGCAATAAACCCAGGTTCTTACCAAATAAACATGGGCTTAGAAAAAATTAAACAAATTTTACCTTTCACAGATTTACTAATAGTCAACAAGGAAGAAGCCGAAAAGCTAACTGGCAAAAAACAAAGTCACAAACAACTACTATCTGCACTACATAAAGCTGGAGCAAAAATGATAGTACTAACTGACAACGAAAATGGTTCTTACGCTTTCGATGGTGAGTACAGCTACTTTATGCCAATTTACAAAGTCAATATGATAGCAATGACTGGGGCTGGTGATGCTTATACTTCTGGATTTTTGGGAGCAATATTTTCAGGCAAACATTTTACAGAAGCTATGGTCTGGGGCACCGCCAATGCTTCTTCTGTTATACAAGAGTTTGGTTCACAACAAGGTTTACTCAACAAAAAACAGTTGGACAAAATAATGAAAGAAAATAAGAGTATTCAAGCTAAAATTATTTAGTTTATATGAAAATAAAAAACAAGTTTTTTATAAATAATATTGAAATAAAAAAAAGAACTTGCCAAATTACAGACCGAAAGTTTGTACTTGATCTACTCAAAAAAACTCTCTTCCCCTACGTCTCCAAATATTATACACCTAGTGTTAAACTATTTGACGAGCGTTTTTATCAAGATTATAAAGAAAGAAAAATACTACTAAGAGGTACTCGAAGAATTGGTTTTTTTCAAATTAAAAAAGAAAATCAAAAATTGATAATCAATGGTCTATTTGTTTCTCCAGCCTATCAAAGCAAAGGGATAGGAAAATACTTAATGAATTATTTTGAAGAGGTAGCAAAACAAGAAAAATTAAAAATAATTGAACTTCAAGTCTGGGACAATAATCCAGCCAAGTATTTTTACAAAAAGTGTGGTTATAAAATTGTCTCTAGAAAAAAACATAAGTATACAATGACAAAAAATATTAATTAAAAAACAGCTCCGTAGCTGTTTTTTTGTTTTAATGTTTTTATGTTTTAATGCCTAAATCATCCTTCTCATCTTTTTCTCATGCTTCTTTCCTACATAATACTCTGGCAAATCTAATATCTCAAAAAAATTTATCTTTGGTCCCAAAAAAGCTAGACTATACTCAATTGATCTCAATTTATCACGAATATCCAAAGTCAAATTATTGTCATCTTCATCATTGGCAAATTTATGTAAATCTTCTATAACTCTATTTATATCATGAATCATTTGTCCATATTTATTTATTTTTTCTTCATAATGACTTTTATCATGGGTAAGAACAGCCTGCTTAGTATGTTGTCTAATATCTTTTTTCAAAGATATAAGCAACTCTGTAAGTTCCAATCTTTCATCATCACTAAAAAGATGATGTATAGCACCACTAAACAAATCAAAAAAATGTACACCAGTGGATTTTACCAAATTATATTTTTTAATTATTTTTTTTGAAGCTTTAGCCAAAAATATTTTTTCCGAAAGTTTTTCATGATAAACATGATAAATATCCTCAAAAGCCTGGACATAAGGCCAAACTTTTTTACCATAAAAAATCATAATATTTTCCAATTCTTCCAAAGTAACATTGCCCGTATCTATCAAATCTTCAATTTTGGATCTCATTTCTTCCCTCAATTTTTCGTCAACCAAAGGTGGCAAGTTGCGATGTACTTGCTTGAAAATATTGAAAGTATGTTGTTTGGCTTTGTCACTCATATGACACTGATTACACTGATTTAATAATAGATTACACTGAAAAAAATGTGCAACTCTATCTAAATTTACAAAAAATATGTTCATTCCACATTCCTTGTTCCCCTTTCCACAAGTAATTATACCAAACTCTGTCTAAAAAGTCATATAATCTCGCCAACGCAAATAAAGTTCTCTCGTAGCAGACAAATCTCCAGCACAATACTTAGCAATTTTTAGATATTCTTCATTGGCAAAAAGATTTTTTACATCATGACCGTTAATACCGTTGGCTTTTGGTGAATCAATACCAAAAGCTTTGCAATAAAAATCAAGATTAAATTTACGATAAGCATTATAAAAAGTCATTTGTTCTAGTAAGTCCACATGGACATCGTGCGCATAACGATATGGCATCAAATTTTTACTAGGTTTTACATTAAGCATTGCCGAACGAAGCATGAGTACCGGACAATCAAAACCACGACCATTGAAAGTAACGAACTTGTGAGCTTTAGCCATTACTTGCCAAAATTTTTGTAAAATTTCTTTTTCTGTACCACAAAAATATTTGATACCATTCTCCTCAAAATCCATAATACCGAAGTTTTGTTTATCCGCCAGAGCTTCAGCAGAAGCAGAAAAATAGACAGCACCTTTTTTGCTTTCCAATGACATCACACCAATTGCCACAATTTCATTGGTTGGAGCCCAAAGAGCCATTTGTTCTTTGACTTTTTCGATACCTTGTTCATCTTCAGCAAACTTCATCAAATATGTCTGTTGTACTTGATCAAAGCTGTCAAAATTTTTTGGAATTGTTTCGATGTCGAAAACGATAGTATTGCTCATAAAATAAATCTTACAAATTGGATACGAAATACGAAATTTACGAAAGTACGAACTCGTTTTTTTCGTAATTTCGTACCTTTCGTATTTCGTATCCTAACTAAATTTTGTTTTAATAGAATACATGGCTATTCCTGCTGCTACACTGACATTAAAACTCTCTTTCTTACCATACATCGGGATATGGACTACTTCATCACAAAGTTTGGAAATCTCAGCTTCTACACCTTCTACTTCATTTCCAACAATCAAAGCAACATTTTTTTCTACTGCTAAATTTAATTCTGAAATATCAATACTTCTTTCATTTTTTTCCAAACCTATAACAAAAAATCCTTTCTTTTTGAGATTTGCAATAAGTATTTTCAAATTTTTTTTATGTTCCCAAGGAATCCAGGTTTCAGCACCAAGAGCCACTTTGTCTATCTGTGGTTTTGGTGGCGTAGCAGTATAACCAACCAAAAAAAGCTTGTCTACACCACAAGCGTCAGCTGTTCGAAACATCGCACCAACATTGTGACAAGAGCGAATGTCCGGTAAAATTAAATAAAACATAGATAAAGGCTTGAAAGGCTTAAAATGCCAAGAAAGGCTTGAAAGGCTTTTACGAAATACCTCTCAAACTTTATTTAAAGTTTATATGAAAAAACCCGCTTTGGCAAGCGAGTTTTCTATTTATATAGATAATTAGTTCTGAACTTCTACTTCTGGTTTATCTTCCATTTTTCTTTCTTTCAATTCTTGTACGGTTTCTCTAAGCTTTTCCATTTTTTGTTCTTCCATTTTTTTCAAATCTTCTTTTTTCTCTTGTAATTTTGGCATTACTTCTTGTCTAACTTCTACTCTTTCTTCTGCTTTTTGTTGAACCTTTTGTTGAACTTTTTCTTTTACTTGTGCATCAACTTTTTTCATTGTTTCCAATCTTTTTTCAGCTTGTTCATCACCAGACATAGCATCTTCACGTAATTTTTGTTCTACATTTTTTCTTTCTTCCAATCTAACTTTTGTTTCTTCTACAGTCTGTTTAACTTCCTCTTTACGAGATTCATACAAATCTTTCAAATCTTCTTTGGCACCTTCTACCCCATTTTTCAAATCTTCCAAAGCTTGTTTTTGTTCTTCACGAAATTTTTGTGTTTCTTCTGCTTTGTTTTCAATTCTGGTTTTTACTTCTTCCAATTTTGTCTTTACATCTTCAGGCATATTTGGATTACTCATCGCTCGCAAAATTCCCTGTGCTTTGACCATACCATCAGCACGCATTTCTTGAAATTTTACCATTTGTTCTTCGGTAAGTTTGTCTTGAAGTTTGGCTTCAATTTTGTCCATCAAGGCTTCTTTGTTTTCAGTATGAATTGCTACATTTTTTAGAAGTCTTTGTGTATTTTCATCTTTGTTTTCCAAAAATTTATCTTTCTTTTCTTCTACTTTAGCCATAAGCTCTTGAGCTCTGTCTACCATTTTTTGAACTCTCTCTTGCACTTGTGGATCATCACTACTTTCTGCAATTTTTTCAGCAATTTTCATTCTTTGCTCAGCATAAGATACTTGCTTTTCAGCTTTTTTGACAGGATCAAGAGTAAGAGCAATACTTACACGTTCTTTTAGACCAATCCAAAATAATCCAAAAGAAGATGGCACTTTATCTACTTGAGTTACAGTCACACCTTCCAAAGATTCTGTCACTTCCACTTCTACAGAAGTACTAACCACAGATTCCTCTGTATATAAAGTTGGCACAGCTACTGTACTACTAACTTCTTCTGCTTTGGTGACAACAGCAAAAGCCATACTCACTACAAACATGAAGACAAACACTAACAAAAATTTTTTGTTCATATAAAATTTAATAAACTTTGTCCGCCTTGGGCGGATTAATAAAATACATTTTTAGTATAGCATAAGGATGTATTTTTGTGCAATAAAAAAGACCTAAAAATATAGGTCAATTTTATTATTTAAAAATTTTAATTAATATTAAATAATCCTATTTTTTCTAAATGTTTTTTAAATAAAGCTAATACTTGTTCATCATCTAAATCAGAAATGTCTTCCTCCAAATCACCATCTATTGGTTCACCTGTAAGGACTTCGGAAAGAGAAACATGACCACTTTCAATATGACCTAATAAAGCATCGATAATTTGACCTCTGTTGTCTATATCTTCACCAACTTGGGTAACAAATTCTGCTTTACTCATATCAATAGTATGAAGCAAATCAAGCAAAACATCTTTATTAACAATTTTTGCAATTTCCATCATAGCAGCTTCTATTTGTTTTACATTTTCTTGTTCTGGTAATGATGCCATAAATTTTTATATTATATAAATTAAAATAAATAATTAAATTTTAAATTAACCCATCGAAATTCTAGGGACAAATAAGAAAACCATAATAGAAAGAGCAATACCTGCGGTCAAGAAGAAATAAACCGACGAAAAACTAGCTTCAGGAGAAACTCCCAAGTTTTTGTTTTGCATAAATTTTTGTGTTTGTGTTTATTTTTGATTGATAAAAAGAATACGAAAGAGCAATTTTTTTATAATCTAGCCCTTAGAAATGAAAGCTAGACTTATTTAAGAAATAAGCTATATTTTGGCTTATTTAAGAGGTTTTGTTGAATTGTATTTCAACGTTGATAAATACATTATAGCACAAAAAATGGGTTTTGTCAACCTCAAAAAATAGCGACGTGTCGTAAAATATTTATTAATTTGGTATAATGAAAACATTAAAGCATTAAAACATAAAAGCAAGTGTCCTAAATAATTAAAAAGTTATATGGAGGGATTCAAGAAAATTTTAAAACAAAAAATGCATAATTTTGTTGAAAAAATATTTTTGGAAACAAAAAATTTTCCAAGAGAAGAAATATACGTCACAACTTCTCAACTCAAGCGCGCCGCTTTGTCTATAATTTTAAACTACACCGAAGGCTACGCTCGTTTTACAGAAAAACATCAACTAAACTTTATGCGTACAGCCTTTGGCTCTGCCAAAGAAACAGAATATCTGCTATATTTATCAAAAAAATTGAATTTTTTAACAGAAAATAACTACAATGAGCTAAGCAAACAACTCGATGAAATAAATGCCATGCTCTGGTCAGAGATAGATTTACTCTCAAAATCCTTAAACCCTAAAAAACCGGCTCTTCCTCCACAAACAGAAAAGATTTAAATAATTGGTGGTCAGGTCACGTGCTTTTATGTTTTAATGCTTTAATGTTTTCATTCTCTTAACAAAACAATATGTCTCTAAAACAATATCTAACACAGTTCTTGGAACACCTCGAAATAGAAAGAAACAGAAGTCAAAAAACCGTTGAAAACTACAACTTTTACCTTTCTCGTTTTCTCGAATGGCTTGGCAAAGACGCCACTGCCAAAGATATCACAGGAGAAAGCGTACGCAAATTTCGTCTCTGGCTCAATAGGTTTACCGATGCACATGGTGAAGAATTAAAAAAGAATACGCAAAATTATCACCTCATCGCTCTACGCTCTTTCCTAAAATATCTAGCCAAAAAAGATGTAATTACACTTGCTCCTGAAAAAATAGAACTAATGAAAATGCCAGACCGCGAAGTTAGTTTTTTAGACAGCGATGATATCACTAGAATTTTGGAAGCGCCAATAAAAAATATCAGTAAAAAAAGTCTAGAAAAAGAAAATGGAGGTGGAATGACATTACTTATCGCCTACCGCGACAAAGCAATACTCGAATTATTATTTTCAACTGGCTTACGTGTTTCTGAGTTAGCCAACCTAGAAAAAGAAGATATCAATCTAAAACGTGATGAATTTACTGTTCTTGGCAAAGGTGGTAAATCTCGCGTCGTATTTTTATCGGACGAAGCTAAGATTTGGCTCCAAAAATATCTAGACACTCGCAAAGATATGAATACTTACATGTTCATTTCTCATGACAAACGCTTTGGCAAACAAAAAGACCATGATGAACCACTGACCCCTCGCTCAATCCAACGTATAGTCCAAAAACACGCCCTAGAAGCAGGAATTACCAAAAAGGTGACTCCTCATACCATGCGTCACTCTTACGCCACTGATTTGCTCCAAAATGGCGCAGACATCCGTAGTGTCCAGTCTATGCTCGGCCACTCCTCTATCACGACTACACAAATTTATACACATATTACGGATAAAGAGTTGAAGAATGTACATAAACGCTTCCACGGAAAGAAAGGTCTGAAAAGCTAGATAAACTTTTTTATTTAAGGTAAAAGATAAAAGTAACAAACAAATTTCAAATTACAACCTGCCTGCCGGTAGTCAGGAATCCAAATATCAAACAAATATTGACTTTCGACTTTATAGACTTTATGGACTTTTAACTGAGTCCTTGACAAAAATATCCAAATATAGTATAAATAATCCGCTAAACAAAGCCTTGTAAGCTTTTCCGATTTATCGGAAATGTAAGCCTTGTAAGCTTTGTGTAAGCCTTTAAATAAGTGGGACTCCGACCATTCGGAGGTTTGCACCACACAATTTAGACAATTATGTCAAAAAGAATGAAAGACTTGAAAACACAAGTCAACAAAGATACAGTATATTCTGTAGCAGAAGCTATTGAATTAGTAAAAAAAACAAGTACTGTAAAATTTGATGCTTCAGTAGAAGTACATGTAAAACTTGGAATTGATCCAAAGAAAACAGATCAACAAATCCGCGCTACAGTAGTAATGCCAAATGGTACAGGTAAAACAAAAACTGTGGCTGCTTTCGTCAGTCCAAATGATGAAAAAGATGCAAAAGAAGCTGGTGCTGATTTCGTCTATGGTGAAGAAGATATCAAAAAAATCAAAGATACTGGTAAAATAGAATTTGAAATTGCTGTATCTACACCTGAAATGATGCCTAAACTAGCGGTAGCTGCTCGTGTCCTTGGTCCAAAAGGTCTTATGCCTAATCCAAAGACAGGTACTGTAGACAAAAATATCAAAAAAATTATTGAAGAAATCAAAAAAGGTAAAGCTGCTTTCAAAAATGACGATGGTTCAAACGTACACCAAGTAATTGGTAAAGTAAGTTTCGATGCAAAAAAATTAGAAGAAAATTTAGTTGCTTTCTTAGAAGCTTTGAGAAAAGCTAAACCACAATCATCAAAAGGTACATACATCAAAGGAATTTTCCTAACAAGTAGTATGGGGCCAAGTGTGAAGGTTGTTGTTGAATAATTTTCATAAAAACACAAGAACATAAAAACATAAAAACAACCTCGATTGAATTCGAGGTTGTTTTATTTTTAAATAATTTTCTATTTACGATTAACAGAAAAATAATTTATTTTAAATTCTGTCTTATCACTTCGGAAAAACTTTCACCTTCCTGCCAAGCTTCTGCCAAACTATTTATCTGAAATTTTTTTCTTGCTTCTTCGAAAGACAAATCTGTATCAAGTAATTCTACATCATAAGCAATTTTGTCGCTGTATCCTGGAAAAAATATTCTATAATCCCATTTGCTAATTTTGTCTTGACGAATTTTGTTTATATGATCCAAAATATTGGTAGTGCAAGTACTCCAAATTGTGTTATAAAATTCTGGATTATTTTTTAGATGATTTGCCCTTTCCAGCATATCTACAAACAAAAGTTGTTTCTTTTCTAAATAAGTATCTATTGGGTACAAATACATTTCATCCTTACGATAATTGGTACGAAGCTTGATAACATCGTTTTCGTCAGCCACAACATACATAAGTTCAAATTGATCCAAAAGACCTTTCCAAGGTGAAAAACTTTCACCTTTTTCTTTTCTAATTTCAACTGAAATTGCGATATAATCCATCTCCCCTTTTTCATTTTCAAAACCAAAGGAAAGAAAAGTGTGAGCCAAACCACGCCAATCAGCAAATGGCTCAACAATATAATCTACTGTTTTTATTTTTTCCAAATCAAAAGTCTTATCATAATAATCTACATCAAAATCACTAACACTTCGATAATTTATATTTCTAATATTATAAACTGTTATCAAATTGTTATCTCTTTCAAAATATGACAAAACTTTTTGATCATCATTCCAATCTCTTACGTTACTAGGTTTTTGTAACCAAACATAAACTGATAAAATCAGAATAACTACTAATAAAATAAGAAAAAATATTTTGAAGAATTTTTTTAATTTCATATGAGATGTATTATATCATAAAAAATAAAAATTTAAAAAATTGACTTTTTATTAAGTTGTATGCTATGTTTAATTTATAAAAATAACTTTCAATATATGAAAAAAAATATTAATTATATTATTTCAATTTTTATATTACTACTTTTTATATCATTTTTATTTTATTATTTTATAAACAAAAAATCAGAAGAAAATATAAAAAGGTTTGTTTTTGAAACAAAATTAGAGTGTGGAAAATTTATTCAACAAATAAAAGAAGAGGTGTCAAAAAACAACCTTTCAAATGAAAAATTAATAGAAATATTTTATAGTAATAAATTAAATTCTTGTTTATATGTAAGTGAAAGCTATGATAAACATCTTAATCTTAGTACTAAAAATTTTAAAGATGTACTAACTACTAAAACAATACAATTTGAAACTTTTTATTATGAGTGCGATGAATCTTCTTTATTTGGTTGCAAAGAAGATGATCTTTCAAAAGAACAAAAAGAAAATAATATTAAACAAAACCTAAAAAATAAAAATTTTGAAGAATTAATTAATAATTATAGATAAGGTATATGGAAAAAATCAAAGAAAAAATAGGAGAAATACTTTTTATAAGTATAATTATAATTATGATTGGTGGTTTTATATATACAAAATTTTTTGAAGAACCCAAAAAACCTACGTATATGTCTATTGAAGAACAAAAAGAACTAGAACAAAAACTTATTGACAGATATGGGTCTATAGAAAATGCTGAAGATGTTTACAGAGAACAAATAAATGGACCTAGTGATGTTGGACATCCTTTATGGAATAATTAAAAATTATATTTAAAAATTCCCCCTTTTAGGAGGAATTTTTTATTTTTATCAAAAACAGCTTTTTTCAAAATTTATTTAAGTTTATTTAATAGGAGCATGTTTATCTATTTCATCAACTTTTATTCCCTTTTCTAACAAATATTTATCGCGAGACAATACACCAATTATTGGTATAATCTCTAAAATATTTATCCCTATATTATAAGCATGCAATTTAATTCTATCTTGCTCTTCCTTAGTAAAAATTTTTTCAAAACAATCGTGTGCAATCTCCATAGCGGTAACTTGTATATCATAAGGATTAGATAAGTTTTTACTTTCAAGTTTACTTCTGATAGTAGACCAATGATCATCTACCATTTTTTGTAAATTAAGATTATTAGAAATTTCAGTACCTTTGCTAGTTAAAGATACTGGGCTATGACTTTTTAAAGTTTGCAAGCCTCCTTCATACAGCAACTTAACAGTGGCTTTTATCTCTGAAAGATTATCATTAATTTTTTTTACATCATCCTTCATCTCTTGTCTATCATTTTTTATATCATCTTTCATTTCTTTTCTTTCTTCTTTAAATTTATCAAAAATTGTGATAACTCTTGTTATTTTAACTACCAACCAAAAAGCAAGAATAAGAAGTAACAATAAAATAAAAACTGCACCATTTAATTGCTCAATTAGTTTTAAAAAAACTTCCTGCATATAATTAAATAATGATGTAAATTAAGAATTATCTTATACCACCATTATAACAAAAAGTCAATGTTATGTCATTTAATTATAAACAATCTGTGGACATTAAATTTTTAAACAAAAAACCAGTCTTTTTCAAAACTAGTTTTCTTTTCAATAAAATTAAGAAGAATGACAAGCACCAGCCTGACTGTCAACAGACAGGCTTGTCACAACGCGCGCATAACAGGCTTGCGCCTGTCACTCCTAATTTACTAATACCTAGAACCTAATCAACCTAAGACCTCATCACACTTCCCCTTTCGCTCTTTTCAACATAAAAGTAATATTCTCATTGGCATTTTTATAATCAATTTTTACATTTGGATATTCATTTTGCCAGACACGAAATATCTCATCAGCAAATCCCTGACCAACAGTATGAACATCTTTGAAATCAAGTGTTATATTTTCAAATTTTTCCATACCCTCCATAACACGTTTGGCTTGAGAACGAGAAATCATGTTGTCGCCAAATTGAAAAAGTTTTACAATTACTTCAGAAGTATTGAAAGCATAAGTCTCCGTTGCAGTATCAGTGTATTTATCAAATAAACTTTTCAAATCTTTTTTTGAGTCAAGAGAAATAATAAAAAATATTTCCGTACCCTGAAAATCTTTTGAGTCTTCAACAAAAACATCTTCCAAAATATTGTGGAAAAATATTTTTTTACCAAAACTCTGAATGATAAAATTGTCAGCAATACGTGAAGTAAAAAATATTCCCTCTCCCGTGTGTCGTGCTGGATCAGTCGTTGTTTTTCCTTTGAGCAAATTGCCAATAGCGACCATCACATCGGGCAGATTTTTCTTTTCTTTGATGTTGTTAAAAATACCAATACCAATATCAGTGATTTTGAAAAATATATCACTAGTTGTTCTTTCCATCTCAACAATTATTTTTTCAGATTGAGAATGATCAATCGCGTTATTTAGCATCTCAGTAAAACTGTATTCAAGAATATGCAAAATGTTGTTTGTCAAATCAAAGAAGATTCCAGTTTCATGTTTTATTTCTTGCAAGACACTATCTTCTTTCAACTCAACATTCTTGAATACGCGACGAAATTTCAGTATTTGTTCTTTGGCAACTCTAACACTTTCTTTGTTTGCCAAAACATAAAAAGAACCTTTAGTATTACCAAGACGCAATAGCTTGCCTTCTTCAACCAATTCTTGAAACATTCTATTGACCCAACCACGAGTTTTTCCAGTTTTTTGGACTATTTCTGTGTTGGTAACCTGCTCTTGATTATCAAATTGTGCTAAAATAAGCTTTTTTATGTTCATATAGTATACGTTTAGTGTACAATTATATTGTAGCATAGTTTTTGATAATTGTCAAGTGATTGTATAGTCCACTCTTCAAAATATATAAAATATCTCAAAAAATTGTTTTTTATTCTAATATAAGATAATATAAGAGTATTAAAATATAAATATTATGAGACTAGAAGGACAACACTTTGAAGAAACCACCCTTGATACAAGCCAACCATGGGACAGCTTAGCAGAGAAATATGGTCTAGACGTGCTAGCACAAAGATTTATATTATGGCCTAATTTAACGACTATACTAAAACCAAGATTTGAAAACACAAAAGTTTTAGACATTGGTTGTGGAAATGGTGCTTACACTCGTTATTTTTTTGAACAAGGATCTAACATAATTGGAATTGATACTTCAAGAGAGCAAATCAAATTATCAAAAAAACTGGGTTAATAGACAAAATGGTGGGGCTGAATAGCTAATTTCTAAGAATAAAGTTAACTAATTTCATTTTACGTTTTTGATTCAATCCTCTGTGTACGTTAAGTAGACTTTTAAGTCTGTTAAAATAA
>JAQUAW010000007.1 GCA_028687045.1 Patescibacteria group bacterium | reverse complement strand
TATTCAAAATTCGCAAAGCATTGCCAACCAAAATAGCCAAACACAAATAGAACCACCTCATTTATTTTTGAGCTTACTCAATCAAAGTGAAGGTGTTGTTGTTTCTATTTTCAAAAAACTCAATGTCAATATTGAACAGCTAAAGACTGAAGTTCAAGAAATGATAAATGCCATTCCAAAACAAGCAATGCCGGAAAATCGTAATATTGGACAAGTAACGCTTGGCCAAGCCATGATTTTTATTTTACAAAATGCTGATAATGAAGCCAAGAAAATGCACGATGAATTTATTAGTGTTGAACATTTACTTCTTGCTTTTTTGACTAACAAAAACCCTATTAGTGACGCCCTCTCTCGTCAAAAAGTACAATACCAAGATATTCTAAATGTTCTAAAAGACATTCGTGGCAATCAACGAGTTGATAGTCCGGAACCAGAAAGCAAATATCAGGCTCTTGAAAAATATGGTATCAATTTGACCGAACGTGCTCGCAAAGAAAAACTTGATCCAGTCATTGGTCGTGACGATGAGATTCGTCGTGTCATGCAAGTACTTACTCGCAGAACAAAAAATAATCCAGTGCTTATTGGTGAACCTGGCGTTGGTAAAACAGCGGTTGTCGAAGGCTTGGCTCAAAGAATCGTCAATGGAGATGTGCCAGAAAATTTGAAAAACAAAGAAATCATTTCTTTGGACATCGGTTCCCTACTCGCTGGTACCAAATTTAGAGGTGAATTTGAAGAACGTTTCAAAGCTGTAATCAAAGAAGTAACAGAAGCCCAAGGCAAAATAATTTTGTTTATTGATGAATTACACACTATTGTGGGTGCTGGTAGCTCTGAAGGCGCTGTAGACGCTTCAAACATGCTAAAACCAGGCCTAGCTCGTGGTGAAATGCATGTAGTAGGTGCAACAACTATCAAAGAATACCAAAAACATATTGAAAAAGATGCTGCGTTTGAACGTCGTTTCCAACCAGTCTTAGTTCTAGAACCAAAAACAGAAGATGCTATCGCAATTTTGCGTGGTATCAAAGAAAAATATGAAGTTCATCATGGCGTACGTATTACTGATCCAGCTATTGTTTCTTCTGTCCAACTTTCCAATCGTTATATCAGCGACAGACAATTACCAGACAAAGCGATTGATCTTATTGATGAAGCGGCTAGTGCTCTAAAAATGCAAATAGACTCAATGCCAGACAATCTGGATAAAATGAAACGTCAAATAATGAAAATAGAAATTGAACTAAAAGCACTCAAAAAAGAAACTGACAATGAAAGTAAAGAACGCGAACAAAAATTGAAAGAAGAACTGGCTAATTTGAAAGATCAAAGTAAAGAAATAGAAATGCAATGGACTAATGAAAAAGATATTATTACCAAAATCCGTGAACACAAAAAAGAAATAGACAAACTAAAACAAAACTCGGAAATAGAAGAACGTAAAGGTGACTTGCAAAAAGTGGCTGAGCTTCGTTATGGTAAAATTCCTATGATAGAAAAAGCTATCAAAAAATATGAAATGAAATTGGCTGATTTACAAAAGACAAACAGCATTCTCAAAGAAGAAGTGACAGAAGAAGATATTGCCCGCGTGGTTTCTCGTTGGACAGGCATTCCACTAAACAAAATGTTGGAAGATGAAGTAATAAAACTTGCCAAAATGGAAAAAGAAATCACCAAACGTGTCATCGGACAAGAAGAAGCTATACAATCGGTCTCCAATGCTATTCGTCGTAGTCGAGCTGGTATTGCTGAAGAAAAACGTCCTATCGGTTCTTTTATTTTCATGGGGCCAACTGGTGTAGGAAAAACTGAATTAGCCAAAGCTCTTGCAGAATTTTTGTTCAATGATGAAGAAGCCTTAATACGCGTAGATATGACAGAATATATGGAAAAACACGCGGTAAGCAAGATGATTGGTTCCCCTCCTGGCTATGTTGGCTTTGATGAAGGTGGACAATTGACAGAAATAGTACGAAGAAAACCATATTCAGTAATTCTATTTGATGAAATAGAAAAAGCACACCCAGATACTTTCAATATAATGCTCCAAATTCTGGAAGATGGACATCTGACAGATGCCAAAGGTCGCAAAGTGAATTTCAAAAATACTGTGATAATTATGACAAGTAATATTGCTAGTGATATTATAATGTCTATGGGTAAAAAAGGAGAATTTGGTTTTGAAACTAGTGACAACAAAAAAGATAAAGATAAAAATAATAATAAAGTAAATAAGGCTGTCATGTCAGCTCTGAAAGAACAATTCAAACCAGAATTTTTGAATCGTATTGACGATATTATTGTTTTCCATTCTCTAAACGAAAAACAAATTCGCCAAATAGTAGATTTACAAATTTTGGCAATTGAAAAACGTCTCAAAAAACAAAAAATTTCTATCAAGATTTCTAACAAAGCCAAAGACTGGCTTGCCAAAAAAGGTTTTGATGAAAATCTTGGAGCACGTCCTCTAAAACGTGTGCTTCAGACAGAGCTTCTAAATAAATTAGCTATGCAAATAGTAGAAAAAAAGGTTCATGAAGGTAGTGAGGTGAAAATTGAAGTGGTGAAGGGTGAGATTGAGATAAAGGCCTAAAAGGCTTGTAATGCTAGAAAGGCCAAAAAGGCCTGCCCACCCAAGGCGGACCCGTCTACGCGGGAAAAGCTAAAACCAATCTTGGAAAAGGTTGGTTTTTTGATATACAAAAAAATTAGTTAGCAATGCTTACATTTTACGAGTTGTTCATATGAATACTTGACATAATAATAATAATAATATGATTAAATCTAGTGTCTTCTCGTGTGGTAGCAATTGCATAGTGCGATAGTTACTCACGAGAGATTTCGTTGGCCAGGAGGTGCAATTTTGAGCGTTGAAGAAAAAGAACTCCGAGAAGTTCGGTTTAGTGGATGTAAAATCCACGAAAACCGTGGAAAGAAGGGTCACGTCGTCGGTAGTCATGACTACAGCGACGTAGACCTGATCGGAAACCTGACGATTGGATGGAGACAGAATGGTGGTGGCAATCGCACCACCACATGGTTCCGGGGTATCTGGGAGTACAAGCTGAATCACGACGAGAATGGAGCCCCGAAGTCGCTCCTCTTGACGCGTAAATTCCATGACCCGCGAGACTACGACGTGCCAGTGATGGAGGCATCGACCTACCTCATCACGGGTCTCAACAGCCATTGAACTACACGAGGGGGATGTTCACGTGCTCTGCAACCAAAACGAGTACCAACGAACCACGGGCCGCGCAACACAGTCGCAGCCCACCCCCTTTTATGAAAGTTAGATTAGCTTTTGTAAAAGGACATAAAAAACAAAAACACCTTTCGTAGGTGTTTTTATGTTTTAATGTTTTAATGTTTTTATGCACTTTATTCTTCCGGAAAAATCTGATTCCCCTCTTCATCATAAAGATGAACAGCTAATACAGGACAGGATTGAGCACCAAGCATGACAGTATCTTCATCTTCACCATTTGGATCTGTCACATAAGCTAAGTTATCATCATCCATTTGAAATACTCCTGGGGCAACTACCACGCAAGATTGAGCGCCAATACAGGCTTCTCTGTCCACGACAATGCGTCGAATCTTGCCACCAGCTCTAATCTTCATAGAGATATCTTCTGGCAGAGTGTCAAAGTTTATTGGCATTTTTGGTTCTTTTTCTTCCATATTTTTTTGTCATCCCGATCTACCGATTGAACAGAGAGGAATCCCTGCCTGCCGGCAGGCAGGTTTCTTAAATTAAAACTTTTTTAATTAATATGTTTTTGTATGACCCTAAAAGACGTTTATTAAATAATTCAAAGTTCACAGGGTCTACAGATCCCTTCCCTCGTACCTCGGGTTCGGGATTGACGTTAGAGATCGCCAAGAAAATCACTTGCTAAATCAAGTTTTTCTTCATTGTCATATCTATTATACTGCTCACCTTCATTATTTTCAATACTTTCTTTGATAGTTCGGATTTTGCTGTAATGATAAACTTTTGTCTCATCAACTAAAATGTTTGGTCCTTTTTTGCAACGACCTAAACAACTACACATGTGAACGGCAGTATCGGTATCTTTGTATTCATTTTGTAAATAGTCAAATATTTGATCAGACTTTCTTCCCAAACATGTCCCACCACAACAAACTTCTATTTTTTTTGGCATAAGGTTACAGTCAATCCCGACATGAGAATACATATAGGGATCTTTCCTAAGTAGAATTTTTTTAATTAATTTTTAACGTTAATTGATTCTAAAAGATATTTTTAGATTCATAGTTCACAGGGTCCACAGATCCCTCTCTGTGCTTCGCCAGTTCGGGATTTTTGTAATCAAACACCCATCATCCTTCGCAAAGCCTCCGGCGGAGTCCAAGGTGGATCGAAGGTCTTCTCTACTTCTACATTTTCCACACCAATTTCAGCCAAAGCATCTTTTATCATATCTTTGATATCACCATCTAAAGGGCACATTGGAGTTGTCAAAGTCATCAAAATATGAACACTCTTATCATCTTTGATATTTATTTCGTAAATAAAACCAAGCGTCCAAATATCTAGGCCGATGTGAGGGTCTATTACTGTTTCTAATTGTTTTATAATTAAATCTTTGGTTAATTTTTGCATAGGGTTACAGTCAATCCCGACATGAGAATACATGTAGGGATCTTTCCTAAGAATAAACTTCTTAGAAAAAATTTACGTTAATTGATTCTGATAGTTTTTTATTTGATTAAAAGTTCACAGAGTCTACAGATCCCTCTCTGTGCTTCGCCAGTTCGGGATTATTGTACCACCTATTCCGCCCCATAATACTTCTCCGAATAAAACCTAATCAGCTGTTCAATCTCAGGAATTGCTTCCGGCGTAGCTACACCTACTTTTAATTTTTTCTGAACATCTTCAAGAGTCTTAGCACCTTCAAGAACAGCTTCTTCAATATCATGATCTGTAATATTCAATTCTTTATCAATAATTTTGGCACCAGTAGTAATAATCTTGTTATGTTGACCAGTTTTTCGATACCAATCATTGATAGCAGCTTGCAAAGCTTTGTCACCTAAGACTGAACAATGAATCTTTCTATTTGGCAAACCACCAAGACGTTCCATAATATGTTGAGGCTTTATTTTCAAAGCTTGATCAAGAGTCATTCCCCCATTTTCAGAAAGCATAACCGAAAGCATAGAGGTAGAAGCAATAGCACTACCACAACCAAAAGTTTGCCATTTGCATTCTATTATTTTTTCAGTTTTTGGATCAATTTTCAACCAAATGACCATCTCATCACCACAAGCTGGAGAACCAACACGTCCCGTAGCATCAGCATCATATTTATCTTCTTCACCAGAAAAAAGAATATTACGTGGATTGAAGAAATGATCTTTTACTGTATCTGAATAGAGCCAAGTATTACCTTGTTTGTCTTGAATTTTTGCGCCTGTTGTATTTGTCATATAATATCCTCATCCCGAACTGCCGAAGGACAGAGAGGGATCTTTCTTAAATTAATCTCATCAGAAAAATTTACGTTAATTGATTCTAAAAGTTTATCTAGAAAAATTATTTATAAAAATTCAATTTACCTAATAATTCAACATCTTTGAATAAATCATTTTTATGTGGGTTAAATTGTTCTATCAGTTTTATTTTATTTGTTCGTGAAAGTTTTTTTAATTTTTGTTCTCTTACTAACGCTTCATCTTGACTATTATACACTTCCCAATAAATTAATCTATTCACTTTATATTTTTTTGTAAAAGCATTCTCATAAAAACCATTTTTATGTTTTCTTATTCTATCTGTCAAACTATCTGTATATCCTACATAAAATACACCACTAAGACTACTTAACAAATATACATAATAGCCTTTTCTCATCATAAAAATGCTTTGTTATGGTTTTGAATATTGACAGAGTCTACAGATCCCTTCCCTCGTTCCTCGGGTTCGGGATTATTGACCTCACCTCTGATGATATTGCGGATGAGTATTTTCCTTAACATCCATTTTCAAATTTACCGGTGAAATTTTTCTTAAAATCTCCACAATTCCCGGTAAATATGTCATAGCATAATCCACATCTTCCTTTGTAGTTCTTTTGCCAAGTGTAAAACGTAGACTACCGTGAGCATATTCATAAGGCAAGCCACAAGCAAGCAAGACGTGAGACGGATCAAGTGACTCAGAAGTACAAGCAGAACCAGTAGAACAAACAATTCCGTACTCGTCTAAATAAAGTAAAAGAGCTTCACCTTCAATATCTAAAATTGAAACATTTAAATTATTTGGTAAACGTAATTCAGAATTATCAAGAGAAGGTCCATTTAATCTTACTTTAGGAATTTCTTTTTCAAGTCTATCCCAAAAATAATTACGAAGTTCAGTTAATCTATTATTTTCCACTTCCCTATTTTCTTGTGCTAGTTCTAGAGCTTTGGCAAAACCAACAATACCAGGAACATTTTCTGTACCAGAGCGCAAACCTCTTTCTTGTCCACCACCAAAAACAATAGCTTCAATATTTACGTTTCTATTTTTATATAGAATTCCAACACCTTTTGGACCATAAATTTTACTAGCATTGATTGTCATGAGATCTACATGTAATTTTTCAACATCAAGATCAAAAGCTCCTGCAGCTTGGCAAGCATCAGTATGAAAATATGGATATTTAGTATTATTGTCTTTTCTCCATTTCAAAAGTTCACGACCAATTTCGGCAATTGGTTCTACTGTCCCAATTTCATTGTTGGCATACATTATGGAAATAAGAATTGTATCAGCGCGAAGAGCTTCTTTGACTTGTTTAGCACTAACAAAACCAAATTCATCGGTTTCCAGATAAGTCACTTCAAATCCATGTTTTTCTAAATATTCAAAAGGGTATAGAACTGCATGATGTTCAATTTTAGTAGTAATAATATGCTTGCCATTTTTTTCGTGTTTACGAACTACACCAAAAATAGCCATATTGTCTGACTCAGTGCCGCCACCAGTAAAAAATATAGTATCTGGCAAAGCATGCAAAATTTGGGCGACACGACGACGAGCATCTTCAAGAGCACCATTTACTTCACGACCAATTGCGTACAAACCAGAAGGATTGGCATAAATATCTGAAAAATAAGGCATCATTTCTTTGACAACTTCTGGAGCTACATAAGTAGTAGCAGCGTGATCAAAATAAACTGTTCTTTTGTTTTCAGGTTTTTGAGGGAAAGACATATCTTTTATTTGGATTTAACAATATAATCAGCGATAACCATGTTAGATAAAATTTTTTCTAATTGCAGATTTAGACTATTCAAAACTTGTTTGGCAGTACAAGTCTTAGCACGAGGACAAACATGACCTCGAAAGCACGCTGTTACTCCAAAAGGTCCTTCTACAGCTTCCATAACTTCTTTGACAGTGATTTTTTTAATATCTTTTACTAAAAAATAACCACCATACATACCTCTGGTAGAATCAATCATTTTTGCATTTTTTAGTGATCTAGCAATACGTTGCAAAAAGAGAAAAGATATGTTACTATCTGTAGAGAATTTCTTGAGACTTAATGGAGCTTTTTCACTAACTTTGGATAAAGCTACAACCAATTGTATAGCATAGTCACTTTGTCGATTGATGCTAATCATATTAAATAAATTTTATATCCCAAAAATGGGTTAATAAGTAAAAGATATATTATACTTGGGTGGTATGATATATCATTTTTAAATCATTGTCAAATTGTGGATAATATGACTATAAACACATACCAAACCAACATCATAAAAAAAGAAAATCTTAATATTGATACACTATATTTTCAACTAAAAAAACCAGCTAATTATGATTTTAAGCCAGGTCAATTTTTGCAAATTTTCTTTGAAAATCTGAAAAGATCGTACTCTATTTTTTCTAAACCAAGTGACGAAACAATAGACTTGTGTATCAAATGTTTAGCAGGTGGTGAAGCCTCTGAAATTTTCAAAAATATCACTGTCGGAGAAAACATAAAGATTTCTGATCCAATGGGACATTTCATAATAAACGAAGATGACGTTGAAAGAACTTATGTCGCAACTGGTAGTGGTATTGCTCCGATTGTTTCAATGCTGAGAACTTCTCTGGAAGATTATGCACACAAAAGTAAAATCTATCTACTATTTGGTATTAGATATGAAGAAGATATTTTTTATATAAAAGAATTAGAAGAATTATCAAATAAATATACAAATTTTTCTTTTGATTTTACATTGTCCAGACCTAGTGAAAATTGGAAGGGAAACACTGGACGTGTGAGTGCACACTTACCATCAAAAATAACAGACAAAAAAAATAATCAATTCTACCTTTGTGGCAGTCCAGACATGGTCAAAGATATTCGTAAATTATTGATTGATAGCGATGTTGATATGAAAAATATTAAGTTTGAGATATTTTAGAGTTCAAATAATCCCGAACCGCCGAAGGACGGAGAGGGATCTGTAGACCCTGATTACTCTGTTTTATTTAAAGACGTTTTTTAGAATCAATTAATGTTCTATTAAACAAAAACATTTATTTTTAGGAAAGATCCCTCCCCTCGTTCCTCGGGTTCGGGATTACCATTACCACTATGCCAAAACTAAAAATAGGCCTCATAGCAGATGGCAACAGACGCTGGGCCAAAGAAAAAGGTTCAGAAACCGAAGAAGGACACAATCAAGGTTTTTTAGCTGTAAAAGACGTTTTTTTTGAATACTTGTATAATAATAAAAACAAATTTGATACTCTGGCTGTCTATACTTTTTCCACAGAAAATTGGAATAGAAGTCCTCTGGAAGTGAAAAATTTAATGGATTTGTTTGAAGAAGTCTGTGATTCTTGGGGTAAAGAACTAATCGAAAAACAAGTTCGTTTTGTTCAAGCAGGAAGAAAGACAAGACTACCAAAATCACTCATGAAAAAAACAAAAGATTTAGAAGAAAAAACAAAAAACTTCAAAAAATTTACAGTTATACTTTGTATGGATTATGGCAGTCACGATGAAATCAGACGTGCTGTCAAAAAAGGTGGAAATAATTTTGAAAAATATTTGGAAGTTCCCCCACTTGATTTGATTGTCAGAACTAGTGGCGAACAAAGATTATCAAATTTTTGTCTTTGGCAAGCAGCTTACAGTGAATTTGTTTTTTATAATAAATTTTTACCAGATTTGACTGAAAAAGATATGGAAAAAATTATGATAGAATATGAAAATAGAAATGTGAGGAAAGGACATTGACATTAAACCATTAAAGCATAAAAACATGAAAACAATTTCACTAAGTGAGATTGTTTTTTTATTGACAAATAAAACCAAAAAGAGTTAACTATAGATAGTTTTTCGCGCAGTGCGAGGAACCAAGCTCCTGGAGGGGAGTATGCGAGCAATCAAAGTTGCTGGGATAGTAGCCCTTGGGCTACTATTGTTGGCACTATTGTGTCTCGTGCTCCTCTACATGTTTTTCTGGAAAATGCTTGGAGGCACACGTGGCCTCCGAGAAAAAAGGAAAAACTTTTAGGAGCGATCGCCCGCGGAGTCTCTCAAGACGACGCGGGCGAAGACACATTTTTTCAAAATAAAATAGACTAAATAATTTAGTCTATTTTTTTATTATAAAATCTTAATCTGCCTATTCTGCCTATCTTGCTTATTCTGCTTTTATAGCGGAAGTGTCAAATTAATATTATTCCCTGTCACCTGCCCTTTAGCATTAGCAAAAGCTACCGGCATATCGAAGTCCACACCAATTGGTTGAATCTCCCCTGTCAAAGTTGGAAAATATATCATCTTGTTTTTCTTACCATATTCATAAAGTTCTTTGGTAACTTTGACATCTTGTTCACAATATTTTTTTATTTCATCTAGCTTACCTTCTTTAAACCATTCCATTGCTTGTAAACCATCGGCACTTTTTTCTATTTGCAAAGTTGCTTTGGCTAAGTCATTTAGCTTATATCTTTTACCACTCATATCTTTGACAACCTTTAGCATATCCAGTTGAGGAAATGACATCAAATTGCCAGCATAATATTTATCCAAAATTGGCATATCAAAATGTTCACTATTGAAACCAATAATTCTTTCAGCTTTTTCAAGTATTGGCCAGAGTTGTCCCAATTCGTGCTTTTCAAAAGAAGTATATTTATCAGTTTCATATTCATAAATAGAAACTACAGTGACTTCAAGTTTATCAAATTCACGTATATCCCCTATTGTTTCAATGTCTAACACTATTTCTTTTGACATAGTTGTTCACTTTCATCCCGAAGTCGGCGAAAGCACGACGAGGGATCTTTCTTAAAATAAATATTTCTAGCTAATAATACTTTCAATTGATTCTAAAAAATTATCTAGAAAATTTTGATGATTTAAAGGCTGGTATATTTTAACACAAAATTTAAATTTAGAAAAGTAGACACACTGCACTATTTTTCCATTGTTAAATTGTTAATTTTAAAACAAAAAACACTTCTCAAAAAGAAGTGTTTTCATGTTTTTATGTTTTAATGCTTTCATGAATTAAAGTCCAAGCACTGCATTAATTTTTTCTTTATTGAAACCAATGATAATTGTACCATCAATATCAATGACAGGCACTCCCATTTGTCCAGACTTCTGAACCATTTCTTGACCTTTTGCTTGGTCTTCACCAACATTGTAATCTGTGTACTCAACATTATTAGCCTTAAAATAATCTTTGGCCATGTTGCAGTATGGACAACTTGTGGTGGAATATACTAATACAGACATATTATTTCCTTCATCCCGAAGTCGGCGAAAGCACGACAAGGGATATTTATTTATGTTAAATCTTTTTAGAAAATTCCCTTCCCTCGTAGGGAAGGGTCAGGGTAGGGTCTTAACGGAACATTGTTATATTGTAAAATTCTACTATATTACAATGTCTGAGACCTCTCCCTTCCCCTCTCCTACAAGGAGAGGGAACACATATACTCAGTTTTGCTGAATATGACTTTAGTATCCCACTTCTAAAAAATCAGTCAATTGTGGATAAAAAAATATCACCTAGATAGTGATATTTTATTTATATTTTAGCTAACTTTCTTGAATTTTACTTTAAAGATTGGTTCATATTCATTGCTATATTTGTCAGTGATTCCGATAGCCTCACCTTTGGTAATTTTGGCGATAGCAATGTCACTAAGCATTTCCATATCTGATTCAATATCTATTTTCAAATCTTCTATTTTAATAATTTCAGCAGAAAATTGTTCTTTGGTAGTTTGCTCTATACGTTTTCTTTTTTCACGAAGAGCTTTCATTTCTTCTTGTACTAATTGATATTCTTGCACAGCTTCTAGTGCTTCTTTAAATGAAGACTTGAGTTCCTTCATTTGTTTTTTTGACTCTTCTATTTTATTAAAAATTTCTTGGATGTCTTGCATACGTTGTCTTAAAAATTAATTAGTTAAAAAAGTTTATTAACAATCCGGATTTACGGATAATCCAGATTTACGGATTTGACCTACAAATTAAATTATTTGTGATATTCGTTTTATATTTGTGTTATCCCTTTACAATTCTAATTCATCAAACCATCGTATTCCTCAACAACTTTCTTAAATTCTTCAAGTTTATCTTCAGGCACAGGATCACCAGCCGGGAGTTCAAGATTTAGAGGATTTACGAGCGCACCATTTTGTTTTATCTGATAATGTAAATGTGGACCAGTAGAATGTCCTGTACTTCCAACATAACCAATCACCTGTCCTTGAACTACTTGAACACCATTTTTGATGCCCGGACCAAAGCCTGACATGTGTGCGTACTGTGTAGTATAAGTATCATTGTGATGAATACTCACAAAATTACCAAAGCCTTGGCTATTCCAACCGGCAAATTCAATTATTCCATCTCCCACCGCCATGATAGGAGTACCTATAGTTGCTGCATAATCGATAGCCAAATGTTTTTGTTTACTATAATTGATAGGATCAAAGCGAGCATAAGTAAATCCAGAAGTAATACGTTTGAACTCAAGTGGAGCTTTGAGGAATTGCTTTTGCAAATTTTCACCCTCAGCACTATAATAAGCAGCTTTGCCTTCTTCATCTTCAAACAAATAAGCTGTATAAACTTTGCCACTATTTACAAATTTCCCAGCCAAAACTCGTCCATAATTCACTTCTTGTCCTTCTCTACTTCTTTTTTCATAAAGAATTTCGAAACTATCATCTTTTTGAACTTGCACCGAAAAATCAATAGTCCAAGCAAAGACATTGGCAAAATCCACAATAATCGCTTCAGGAATTTCAGCATCAAGACCATCAAGGTACATCGAGCTACTAATGCTTGCCCCTTGCTTTACGACTTCTGTCTTATATTCTATGGCTCTTTTTTCTACGTTGAATTGGTAATCGTCAAGAAAATCAATATGTACATAATATTCTTTGCCTGTTTCATACTCAAGATAAACATCTTTTCCTCCTTCATCTTTGGCAAGTCTAATTGGTTGCCCGACCCGAATTCTGGTCATATCATAAGTACTTGAAGCTGCGTCGAGAATAGCAAGCATTTCACTATAATCAATCCCAAACTCTTCCATAATCGTTGCAAAAGTATCATCCTCTTCCACAATATGATTAGCTATATTATATTTTTTTTCTTCTTTAATACCTTTTATATCTTGATCAATATTAACTTCTTCAACATTTTTTTCACTATGAGTATAACGAACAAAAAAAACAGCACCGCCAGCTATAATAAGTATTAAAATTGGTAAAAATAATTTTTTCATAGTTCTTTATTAGCCCATTTAGTTTACTACTTTTTTACATTTTTGTAAATTATAGACAAAATAGGAAAAAATAATTTTGTGGACAACTTTTTTATTGACAATATAAAAGCTATATGTTATGCTATGAGCGGTTTATTTGAGCTAAATTTTACAAAATTTGCTAGAATAAGCCACTACAATATATATTCGACGGTAGCTTGCGGTAGTCCCGACTAGTCGGGAGTTAAAAATCGTTAACTACAAAACGAATATACACAATCCAAATTCGACGGTAGCTCAGCGGTAGAGCAACTGGCTGTGAAATTTTACCTACCTTTACGGTAGCTAGCAGTAGCCCCGACAAGTCGGGGGTTAAAATAAGTAATTCTAATTTATTGGAATTAAATATAGCAGCCTATAGTGGAAACGCTATAGTGCCAACGGAGTGAACTGTTCTGTTGTACTTACACAAGTACTTGCAGAAACTACAGATCAATGATCTGATAGACAGGAAACCTGTTTTTCTGAAAAGAAAATGGCAACCTGCAGCCAAGCCCAATTTTTAAATCTTCTACTTAGGTAGAAGCGAAGTAACGAATTGAAGATCCTTGTTTACAAGGTTTGTCCTCAAACAAATGCTTCAGAAAATTGGGAAGGTTCAGAGACTATCCCCTTGTGGGAGTAGGATTCGTAGAACGGATTCGAAGCGCTCCGCACCCGAAATGCTCTTGACTAGATCAAGTTTATGCATGGGTGATGAAATAGTCCAGTCTTTTTCGAAAGAAAGAGGGAACTGTAACCAGTGGGTCGTGGGTTCGAGCCCCACCCGTCGAGCCAAAAAAGAACGTGATTTTTCACGTTCTTTTTTATATATCTTTTTATATTTATTTGACTTCAGCCATTACTACAAGTGTACTTACATCTTCATTACTATCTCCAGGAACTGAAACATCCATCTTTTGTGATTTGTATATTGTTTCTGTTTCACCTACTTTTAATACAGGACTTATAAGTAAGTTGTATTCTCCAGCAGGGACCTTAGAAAAAACAAGCATACTTCCTGTAGGGAATTTACGTATTTGTTTACCTGTACTTTTTTCTTCAAAGGCAACAGTAAATCTATCGTATATTTCATTTCCTTGTGCATCTTTAATTATGATTTGAAATGTTTGAGACGTTTTTGTTGCTACACTAGGAGCTACATCATTAGTATTATCACTAGCTTGAGATTCTTGAGAAGTACTAGAAGATTCTGTTTGTTCCTCTGGTTTATCTTCAGCTGTAATTACAATTGTTCTTACATCTTCATTACTATCTCCAAGAATTGAAATATCCATCTTTTGATATTTATATATTGTTTCTGTGTAACTATCTCTTACCACAGGATGTACAATTAAATTATATTCCCCAACAGGAACATTGGAAAAAACTAGCATTTTACCTGTAGGAAATTTACGAATCTGTTTACCCGTTTCTTTTTCTTCAAAAGCAACAGAAAAATCATTATATAATTCATTTCCTTGTTTATCTTTGATAACAACTTGGACTGTTTGAGATGTCTTTGTTGGAGTAGCCGAAGTTTTTTCTTCTTTATTAGCTTCTTCGATTTTAGATTCCTCCTCTACATCAGAAGATACTTTGTCTTCACCAGTCTCTACGATGTTAGATTCTTTTTTAGTGTCTTCTTTAATTGAATCTTGATTTTCAACTACAGTTGAATCCAGGTTTTCTTTTATTTCAGTATTTAGTTTTGAGCCGACGTCCACATTACATCCAGTAATAAGTAAGGTAATGCTGAAAAGGATAGCCCCTTTTGCTAGTATTGATCCCATACAATTATATTTAAATTATTAGTTAATTTGGCTAAATATACAATAAATTTATAATTTTGTCAAGTATAATTAATTTAAAAAAATTCCGACATCGTCCCATACAGAGAGCCAAAAAGAACGTGATTTTATCACGTTCTTTTTTATGTCCAAAACTTGCAACAAAAAACATTATGTTGTATTATTATATCAATGTATATTGATATAGTCTAACAAAATATTATGCCAAAAGTAAAATGTTGTAGCAACAAAAAAATAAGTAGCGACTTAAAAAAGACCGTAGATTTTTTGAAAATAATTTCTGAAGAAAACAGAATGCGTATTTTATGCATTTTGAAATCTGGACCAAAATGCGTTTGTGAAATTTGGCCAAATCTTGATTTACTACAGAATCTTGTTTCGCACCATCTAAGCGTGTTGAAGAAATTTGAGCTAATAAAATCTGAAAAACAAGGATTGAAAGTTTATTACGAATTGAATCACAAAATCTTGGACAAATATTTAACTAATTTTAATTTAGTACTAAGCAAATAATATGCTCATAAAAATTCTCGGTTCAGGTTGTCCCAATTGTAAAAGATTGGAAGAAAATACCAAAAAAGCGGTAGAAACTTTGGGTTTGTCAGAAGCAGTGATAGAAAAAATCACAGACATGGGTCTGATTATGAATTACGGGATTATGAGCACTCCTGCTCTAGTCGTAGATGAACAAGTACTTAGTTATGGTCGTGTTCCAGATGTGGCGGAAATAAAAGAAATATTGGCAAATATTAAATCATAATTTATGAGTATCTTTTATCCAGTCCAATTGTTGGCTGATTGGCTTACTTACCAAGTATTTTCTATAACTCCAAACACTCTACTTGCCAGTGCTGTCAATTTTTTTATATTTGATACTATCAAAATTTTTTTGTTACTCCTCGTCATTATTTATGTAGTTTCTATCATCCGCTCTTATCTACCACCAGAAAAAGTACGCAACATTTTGTCACACAAACACAAGTTTGTCGGTAACATTTTGTCAGCCTTACTTGGCATTGTCACACCATTTTGTTCTTGTTCGGCTGTTCCCCTCTTCTTGGGTTTTGTGGAAGCTGGTGTTCCGCTTGGCGCCACTTTTTCTTTTCTCGTTGCTTCCCCGATGATAAACGAAGTCGCACTCGTCTTGTTGTTTGGGATGTTTGGCTGGAAAATAGCATCTATCTATATAGTCAGTGGTGTTGCTATCGCTATTTTTTCAGGTTTGCTAATTGGTAAATTGCCAGTAGAACATCTGCTAACCGACTTCGTCCGCAAAAATCAACAGATGAATAATATCCAATTACCAAAAATGACTTGGCAAGTGCGCCACAAATATGCTCTAGATTATACTTGGGATATTATAAAAAAAGTCTGGATCTACGTGATTCTCGGTATTGCTCTTGGTGCTTGGATTCATGGTTATGTCCCCGCCGACTTCCTGGCGCAGTACGCTGGAGCTGACAAGTGGTATGCTGTCCCTCTCGCTGTCTTAGTCGGAATTCCTCTCTATTCCAATGCCGCTGGTGTGATTCCTCTCGTCAGTGCTCTGACTGAAAAAGGTGTGGCGATTGGTACTACTTTGGCTTTCATGATGGCAGTCACTGCCCTATCTTTGCCAGAGTTTATGATTTTGAAAAAAGTAATGAAAACTAAGCTTATTATTATTTTCGCTTCTGTCGTAGGTGTAGGAATTATCTTTACTGGCTACTTGTTCAATGTTTTGATTAAGTGATTTTTATTTTCAAAAAAGTTCCAACATCCTCCCACACTAAGAGTAAATAAAACCAGCTATCTATAGCTGGTTTTTCGTATAAAACAATTTCAAACTAACTTTCTATAACACCATCTTTCAACCATATTACTCTATCTACATATTTTTTATCATCAGGTTCATGAGTAACCATTACTATTGTTTGTCCAATTTCTTTATTTAATTTTTTAAATAATTTCAAAATAACTTCTGATGATTCTGTATCTAAATTTGCTGTTGGCTCATCAGCAAACAAAATTGCAGGACTGTTCACTAGTGCTCTTGCGATAGCGACTCTTTGCTGTTCCCCACCAGACATTTCTCTTGGTAAATGCTGTAGTCTATCACCAAGACCAACTTTATCCAACATTTCAGAGGCTTTTTTTATATATTCTTTTTTAGTCACACCCAAAAGCATGAGTGGCAAATATACTGATTCCAAAGCAGTAAGCTCAGGCAAAAGTGCATAAGATTGAAATACATATCCCAGTTCTTTCAGACGAAACTCGGATTTTTTCTTTTCATCAAGTAAAACAAGATTATTTCCATTCATTATAATCTCTCCACTTGTTGGTGTGTCAAGCAAACCAAGCTGATGCAAAAGAGTAGATTTGCCAGAACCACTACGTCCCATAAGAGCCACAAACTCCCCTTTTTTTATACCAAAATTAATATTTTTGAGAGCATGCGTAGGAACTCTTCCTTCATATGTTTTTTTTAAATTTTTTACTTCAATAATCATAAAATTTATTTTTAACCCCAAATTGATTTCAATATACTTTCTCTAGCACCACGAAATGCAGGGAAAAATCCTCCAACAAGAGATGCCAATAATAAACTAATATTACTTATTCTAATTATATTAAATGTGACTTTCAGCGATACCCAACCAACAGGAAAATCTAAGGGATTAGCCAAAAATAATGGTCGCAACACAAACAAGATAAATGAAACACCTAAAACAATTCCCACTATGGCATAAAACAAAGCTTGAACAACAAAAGATAAAATTATTGTACTTTCCCTCATACCAATAGCTTTTAATATCCCAATTTGTCTTCTCTTATTCACAACACTTACAAATATAATAATAAAGATAGTAACTCCTGCTACAATCGTTCCTATTATACCAAGTATAAGACTAATCATAATAAAACTACTACTAGCACTTGATGTAAATCCCATCAGCTCATCCCATCTTTTGATATCTTCATTTCGTAAACCCAAATTTCTAATTTCATTTATATAAATATTTTCTTCCCCTACATTATCTATTTTAACTAATATTTCTGACGCCAAATTATGAACTTTTAAAACTGACTCCATTTCTTTTTTTGTAATAAAAGCCATTTGGTCAACCTGCGTACTTTTGACACTAAAAATACCTTTTACAGTGTATGTTCTTTTTATATTATTACTAAAACTTACATCTATTTTATCCCCAACGGAAACACCACCAAGACTCAAATGCTCTAAACTACCACCATGACCCCCTGCTATTTCTTTTCCAATTATTATCTGATCTCTATCTGTTGACTCTAAATAAGAGCCTTCAATCATTGAATTATGAACTTCTGTAACTTTTACTTCATCTTCTATATCTATAGATTTTAAAACCCACTTACCTTTTTTTATATCATTACCATCATTATATTCATCATAGCTAATAGATGTACTATCTATATAATGAGCAGAACTAGCAATAATTCCAGGGACAGTATCTATTAGCTGTATAGCATCTTTATTATCTATATATTTTTTGTCGATTTCAGGTTCTATTACGATATTAGAATACTGATTATTGATTGATTCTTTATTTATAGCCTCTACTATACCACCAAATATAGACGATATAAAAACAAGGTTTACATAAGCCAATGTCATTATCAGTATAGTCATTACCAAAGTACCTTTACTCCCCCTTTTGATTGAGGTGTAGGCAAGGAAAAAAGATGTTTTAAGATTCATTTTAATTTTTTAATTTATATATAAAATATACTAATTTTTTTTCAAAATACTCTTTATGTATTATGATTAAATAATTTAGAAAGTTTGGTTAAAATACGTACAAAATCATCTCTGTCTTTTTCTGATAATTGTCTAAATACTTTTTTTAAATGTTTTTTTGCCATTAAGAATCCTTTCTCAAGTTCTTCTCTACCTTTTGTTGTAATAATAAGACGAATTACACGTCTATCATCCTTATCATTTACTCTTGAAACCAAACCCATTCTAACTAAATTATTTATTAGAATAGTAGCAGACGGAGAGGTAATATGAACATGTTTGGATATTTCTTTCATTGTAGGATTTTTTTGTTTTATCAAAAAAGACAAAGTCTGAAATTGAATATAAGACAATAAATTATTCTTTTCTTCAACACCCTCTCTTGTTATTCTACTCAAAATAAAAACAAGTTCAATAATTTTATTTATATCTTTCATAATCATTATATAATCTAATTATTAGATAATCTAATTATATATTAGACTTAAAATACTGTCAAGATAAAATATTATGTTATTACATTTAGATTGAGAATAGTCTAAATGTGAGATACTTTCTACATAGTTTATATGAAATTATTTATAATAATATTTATTTTTGTTAGAAATTTATTTAATGAAACAACATATATATCTCACGCAAATACATTATATTTTTTAACCACATATGCTATAATATATAAAATAATTAATTTAACCTGAACTTATATGAAATTCCCCGAAAATTTCAATTTCAAGTTTAGCAACGTGCTAAAACTTGCTGGTCTCGCTATCGTTGTCATCGTTGTCATCGCTTTGGCAATCCGTCTTATCACTTATTCTATCAGTCCTCTCAAGTCAGGATTGTCTGGTAATATGGGGCTGTCCTACCCTAGTTCAGCCGACATCTCACTTGGCAAAGCCTCATCAAATTCATACTACGCCGAAGATGCTAGTTTGTCTGTCAGAAATGTCGCTCCAGAGATAATGCCTTCAACCAACAACACTCCAGGAGATGATGCAGAAGATTACGAAGTAAAAGATTATAATGCAACAATAGAAACTCGCAACTTGGAAGATACTTGCAATAGCGTGTCTGCGCTAAAAGCTCGTGAAGATGTCATCTTCGAAAATGCTAGTAAATATGAAAGAAGCTGTAACTATACTTTCAAAGTAAAGACTGCGAGTGTAGAAGAAATTTTGAGCATTCTAAAAGATTTGGATCCAAAAGAATTAAATGAAAATGTTCGTACTATCAAAAATGTTATCAATGATTATACGAGCGAAGTAGAAATTTTGGAGAAAAAATTGGCTTCTATCGACTCCACACTAAACAACGCGGTAAAAGCATATGACGAGATCACAGACGTCGCTAGAAAAACTCAAGACGCCAATGCACTAGCAAAAATAATCGATAGTAAAATCCAAATCATCGAAAAATTAACTCAAGAAAAAATAAATATCACAGCCAATCTAGATATACTAGCTCGCTCCAAAGCTGAACAACTAGACAGATTGGAATATACTTATTTCAATGTCTATGTCCAAGAAAACAAATTCGTTGACGGACAAAATCTAAAAGATTCTTGGAAAATTGCCGTAAAATCTTTTATCACAGACACCAACAAACTGGTACAAGATATTAGTATCAATCTGGTCCTTTGGGTCTTGACTATCTTACAATATCTCCTCTACTTCTTCATCGTATTATTTGTTGCTAAGTATGTTTGGAAATTTGCCAAAATTGTTTGGAAGAGATAAAATAAATAAAATGAAAAAAAACGTAGCTTGATTAAGCTACGTTTTTTGTTATAATAAAAAGAATAAAAAACTAAACAACTAATATGAATATAAATAGTGGCGTTTACGCTGTAATACTAAACGAAAATAAAGAAGTTCTTATGATTCATCGTACAGATCATGATCTTTGGGAAATACCTGGTGGCAAATGGGAAGAAGATGAAACACCTTGGCAAGCAGCTATTCGTGAAGTAGAAGAAGAAACCGGTTTACAAGTAAAGATAGAAAAAATAGTTAGTATAGGAAGCCGACCCGAAAGACAAGATTTGGTTTTTACATTTCTTTGTAAAATAATTGGTGGCGAAATCAAACACACACGTGAAGCAGATGACATCCAATATTTTTCTTTTGAAAATATTCCTCCAAACACAGCACCTTCAAAATTGGAAAGAATCAAAGATGCTCTAGCTATGCAGGAACAATGTTTTTTGCGTGACATAAGTCAATCTGTCAAAACAGAAGATTTTGTAGAAAAAAATAAATTGTAATAATATGGACAAAAAATTAGTCATGCTCGGTATGATAATTGGTAGTACACTTGGTGCTTATGTACCAGTCTGGTTTGGTGCGAGTATGTTTTCTTTTTCTTCTGTACTTGGTACTTTTGTTGGTGGAATTTTTGGAATCTGGCTAGTCTTTAAATTATTTAGTTCCAATTGATTTGATGAAAAAAATATAATTATAAAAAATAAAAAAACCTCTCCGCAATTCGGAGAGGTTTTTAGTTCGACCTTTTGCAATGCATAAATTAAGTTAAATTAAATTCTGAATTAATCATCACTGTTTTCATGGTGATTATTGTCTTCATGATTTTGACGTTCATGATTTTCATGATGTTCATCTTCGTGTTCATCTTCGTGTTCATCTTCATGTTCATTACCGTTTTCATTTTCATGTTCATCACCTTGTTCATTGTGCATATCAAATTGTGCTATTTGCAAAATTTGTGCACTAGTTAATCCAGTTCTACTAGCAATGGCAGCTATTATTTCTTCTTTTGTTGAAGCATTCATTTTGAATTCATCTTCCATGCCATTTACCTTGATATGAATTTCGGCTTTGCCATGTTCCATTTCTACTTTTATACTACCGGTTATTGCAGGTGGTGGTGTATTTGTAACATTGACCACAGCTGTTTTGCTAATATTACTTACATCATCAGTAACAGTAATAATTGCAGAACCTGTACTAACACCTGTAACTAATCCAGTTGCATTCACAGTAGCAATACCTGTAAGATTTGACATCCAATCAAAAGTTGGTTGTGTTGCTAAAGCATTACCATATTGATCTAGAGCTACAGCTGTCAATTGTACAGTATTACCAACATAGATACTAGAAGTTGTCGGTGTCAAAGCTATACTTGTTATGACTGGTGATACAACTGGTGTGTTATCAATAGTAATATTTACCATTGAAAAAGTACTAGTATTTCCAGCTTGATCATAGGCTCGAGCTGCTAAAGCATGTATACCATCAGCGAAAATAGCAGTATTCCAATCAAATGAATAAGGAGCTGTCATATCTGTACCAAACAACATACCATCAAAATAGAACTCTACTTTATCAACACCAGTATAACTTGCAGGAATTAGATAAGAAGCAACACGAGACAGATTGGTACCATGTTGAGATTGGTATATAGTCGTCATATCTGTACCACAAATGAATAAATTTCCTCCAGAATGATCAGTTTGTAAGGGAGAAACATCATAATTTGAACCAAACAAAGTCACCACACACGATGAATAAGCATCGGCTGTGTTAACAACTATTGAAGACATACCAGATACTACGGCATCTTCAACAGGTGAAGTAATAGCTATTGTCGGGTTGGAGCTATCAACAGTTGCAGCTCTTACCGAAAATGGCAAAAACATAAAACTTGCTGACAGAGCAAACACCGCTGTTAAGGAAAGTACCTTAACTTTTTTTATTGTATTTTTCATATAATTATAATTATACATAAATTAAATATTCGACCTTTGGTTTAAGCAATTTTGAATTGTCCAAGCCAAAAGTTATATTATATATAATCAACCATATTGCAATAAACGTATAAAATATAAGAAAATATGTTTTAGTGATAAATTATTGTAAATCAAGTTCTCTTGTCCCGACTCCGCCCAAGGCGGATAAATTAGTCGGGAATATACCATACTAAATTTGTATAGTTCTATTATACCACCCTTAATTTTAAATAACCAATAAACTTATCCACCATTTACCTTTGTAAAATATTTATTAATATACTATACTAAATTTATATACATTTATATTAGAAAATATGACAGCTGTATCTAAGTTTATGTACGCTGACCATAAATGCCTTGATAAACTCTGGAGTAATTTTTTATCAAAAAAAAATGATGGTACAAAAACAGAAAAAATATTCCAAGAATTTTCTAAACACTTAAAATTTCATATACAATTAGAAAATGATTTCCTTTTCCCAAAATTCGACAACTATATGGGTTTTACTGAAAACAATGGTCCTACTCCAGTTTTAATCAAAGATCATGAAGTCATTATACTATTACTAAACGATGTAGAAAAAAAATTTAAATATGGCAAAGAAACAGAAATAAAAAATTCTAGTCTAAACTTAAAAAAATTTTTAGTAACACACCGTAACCGTGAATTAAACATGGAATACCCTATTTGGGATAATTTCATCAGCTACGACGAATTAAAAGTTGCTGTAACAAAAATATATAAAAATGATTTTGATCTCTTTGATCATGTGAAAATAATTATAGAAGATAATAATTGACTTCAAACAAAAAACCAACATTTTCCAAGGTTGGTTTTTTTATTGTTACTTATCTTATGATTGTAATCTTTATCAAAATTACAATTCAATACTTCTGACAATTTTGTCTACCATATTATCTATATTTACCATTTTTTGTGTAGACTTACAATCTTCTTGTACATCCTTTCCCAAAGTAGAACATTGTACATAATCTAAAGAAAATAATACCGAAATTAAACCTTTATCCGAAGAAAAAGTTTGATAATTATAGTCATTAGTATTAGTTCCTGCTTGACTCAAAGTTTTGGTCGTTACACAATAATCATTATTATTGATACTAGTTTTTGTAACAATTTCTTTGGTTTTATTACCTTTTTTAGTTATATCACAGTTAAAATCTTTGACAAAACTATCTACAATAATTTGTGGTAACCAATTCTCATTAGTCAAAACATAATTGTTAGCAATTTTTTTAGGATATTTATAAAAAAATCCAACCTCATCATTTTGAATTCTTTCCCAACCAGAATATTCATTTATATCAAAATCTCCAAAAGTAACTTTGGAAATTAACCAAGGGAGACCCTCTTCTCTATTTTTTTCTACAATAATATCAATAGCTTGTTTGACCGAATAATCAGTGATTACACAAGCTGGATTTTCTCTATCTTTGATACAGATATCTGACAACTCATTACTAGTTATTTGAACTACATTTCCTTTCACTTCATAACTTCCATTTTCTTGCTTTTCTGTACTCAAAATTTCAATATGGTCTGGCCAAGGACTAGAAACTTGGGTTCCTGGAGCACTACTAGGATCTCTAAGCCAATCTACTAGCAAGTCTGGAGAAATTACCAAGTCCCCATATTCTTTTTCTATAGTTAGAGACAAAACATCTTGATCTTCAATTTTCAAATTAACATCTTGCATTCTTTTTCCAAAAGTTTCTACCACATTATTTACTGATTCAATATCTTTAGCATCCGAATGTAATTTTGGATAAACAAAATATGCTAAACCAATAACAACTAAAATAGCAACAAAAACCAGAAAAATATTTCTGTCTTCATTTTTTTGAGAATTTTGTGACTTCATATTTAATAACTTAACGACTTAATCCCGACTAACCTTGTAAGATTATTGCGAGATACTTAATGAATAATTGCAGTCCTATTATACACGATTTTGATTTATAATCAAGCCTCCTTATACCACAATCTTATACCATAATCCCCTTGTCAATTATATCACTAAGTAATATAATACAAGATAAGTATATTATTCATAACAAAACAGCGTAAATCAAATATCTTATTCTATATATATATCTATTTCAAAACAAAAATGCTATACTAACATATATATAATTTATTAATTAAATCATATGACTCAAACAAACCACAACACACCAAAAGATGTGTTTCTTCATCTTTTCAATATCTTCGCTTTTTATCTTAGTATAATCGCTTTTATTACACTACTAATTCAATATGTAAACAAACTTTTTCCAGACGCTTTGAATTATTATAATTATGATTCAAATGGAGTTACTTGGGCTTCTGCTGTTTTGTTTGTTTCTATTCCTGTTTTCATATTTACCTCTTGGTTACTTGAGAAAGATATAGAAGCAATGCCAGAAAAAAAAGATTTTGAACTTCGAAAATGGCTTCTCTACTTCACCCTATTTTTGTCAGCTATTACTATCGTTGTTGATCTCATGATTTTTGTATTCAATTTTTTACAAGGTGAATTGACTATTAGATTTTTCTTGAAAGTACTTATTGTTTTGATAGTTGCTGGAGCAACTTTTGCTTACTATATGTGGGATTTGAAAAGAACATCTGAAAAAACAAATATACTAAAAATTTTAGCAACTACCATATCTATCATAGTTTTGGGAAGTATTGTTGCTGGATTTTTTATTGTTGGCACACCAAAAGAACAAAGAAACAAAAGATTTGATAATAATAGAATTGAACATCTAAACAATATTAGTTCTCAAATTAGTTATTACTGGCAACAAAAAGAAAAACTACCAGAACAACTAACGGATCTACAAAATGACACAACTGGATTTTTTTTACCAGTAGATCCTGAAACAAACGAATCTTATACTTACAATGTAAAATCTGATTTAAGTTTTGAGCTTTGTGCGAATTTCAAAACTGAACTCAAACCAGATGAAAATATGGCTAGAGCAAATTATTACTACGGCTCCCCTACTTTGTTAGCTTCACAAAAATGGGATCATGGTATTGGAAATGTTTGTTTTGAGAGAACCATTGATCCTGATCTGTTAAAAACTAATAGCGAACTCAAACCTGAAGTGATTAGATAAGTGTTTTGTATAAATAAAACAGATAAAAACTAAACGATTAATTCCAATTTATATAACCAATGGGGAGTTTGAGGGGGAAACTGTTTGAGCTCCGTTGTTTGCCAATGATTATTTTGCCCTTGGCAACACAGGCGAGTTCTTTTCCCCTCAACAGTTTTTGTTACTTTTTGATGACAAAAAGTAAGGACTGTTTCATATTATTTGTCTGATAAATAAAAAAACATCACTTACGAAAAGTGATGTTTTTTTATACAAAATAAGCTTGATATTTTAGCCAACAAAGTGTATAATAGCTTCGTAATTAAACACTTTATTGCAATTAAACTATGAAAAAAACATTATTAAATCTATTCTTGTTACTAAATCTGGGAATTATTTGCTATTTTTGGTGGGCTAATTCTGGTACGATGCTTTTTGATAGTCAGTCAGAAGCTTTTATTTCTGTCGCTAGAATTACTGGCTTATTATCTGTGTTCTTTGTTTTGATCCAGCTTTTACTTATTGGTCGTACAAAATGGATTGAAAGAAGTTATGGTTTTGATAAATTATCTTACGCACACCGCCTTTCTGCATTTTTGACTATATTTTTTGTTTTTGCTCACGGTTTTTTTGTAATTTTTGGCTATGCTATTGGTGGTCAAATATCTTTTCTAAATCAAACACTAAATTTCATCAAATATTGGGAACTTCTTCCTGCAATTGTTTCTGTCTTCATATTTACTTTTGTTTTTGTATCTTCTCTGGTCATTGTTTTCAAAAAATTAAAATACGAAACTTGGTATCTAGTACATTTATTTTCTTATTTAGCAATATTATTAGCTTTTGAGCACCAAATGGAAATAGGCGGCGATTTTTATAAAAACACAGTCTTTCAAGCTTATTGGGTTTTGCTTTATACTTTTACTTTTGTAAATTTATTTTTTTATCGTTTTTTCTTGCCAGCTTATTCTTTTTACAAACATCAATTTGAAATAAGTAAAATAGAAACAGAACTAAATGGAACAATTTCTATCTACATATCTGGAAAAAACTTAGAAAATTTCAAATATATTGCAGGACAATTTGCTATTTGGCGTTTCTTGGACAAAAAACGTTTTTTACAAGCACATCCTTTTTCCTTTTCTTCAAGTCCTCAAGATAAACTTTTACGTGTCACTATAAAAAATTTGGGAGACTTCACTTCTGATATTGCAAATATAAAAGTAGGAACAAAAGTTGTCATTGATGGTCCTCACGGCATATTTACAACCAAAAGAACAAACAACAAAAAATTAGCTTTCATTGCTGGCGGTGTTGGTATTACGCCAATACAGTCTATCTTGAAATCACTAGATGAAAATTATGAATCTATTGTTTTCAATTGTCACCACACTACACAGGATGCCATTTTTCAAAAAGAACAAAAACAATTTTCTGAAAAAAATGTAAAAATTATTCACGTCTTGAGTAAAGAAGACAATGGTGTAGATGAACATGGTTATATGGACGAAGAAAAAATAAAAAAATATGTACCAGATTATCTTGAAAGAGATTTCTATATTTGTGGACCAAAACCTATGATGGAAATTGTTACCAAAGCACTGAAAAAACTTGGAATACAAAAAAGTAAAATATATTTTGAAAAATTTACTCTCGGTTGATAAACGCGGATTAAAGTGATTATAACGCGGATAAACGCAGAAATTTTTATGGAAAAAATTATAAACGGCAAAAAAATCTCCTCTGACATATTGGAAGAAGTCAAAATTGGAATAAATAAATTAGAATTCAAACCAAAGTTGGCTGTTATTTTTGTTGGGGATGACAAACCATCTCAAACTTACGTACGAAGAAAACAAGAAGCTGCCAATTATGCTGGTATTGATTTTGAAATCTATAGTTTTCCAACTAATATTGAAAAAGAAAAATTGGTAAAAAATATCAAAGATATCCAGAAAAAAGAAAAGAACATCAGAGGTATGATAGTCCAGCTTCCACTACCAGAACCTTTGTTTACACCAGAAGTTCTAGATGCAGTGAACCCAGATATTGATGTAGATTGTCTGACCAATACCAATATTGGTAAACTGGTTATGAAAACAGCTGACTTCACTCCCCCAACTCCTCAAGCCGTACTTGAAATTTTCAAATCCATAAATCTTGATGTCAAAGGAAAAAATATTACTATAGTTGGTGCAGGAGCACTCGTCGGCAAACCACTTTCCATAATGCTTTTGAATAAACAAGCGACAGTCACTACTTGCAACGAACATACTAGAGATCTGAAAAAAATCCTCAAAAAATCTGACATCATAGTATCCGCTGTTGGCAAAAAAGATTTGATACGCAAAAATATGCTAAAGAAAAATGTAATTATTATTGACACAGGTATTGCTTTTGCAAACAACAAAATGTATGGTGATGTAAATTTTGAGGAAGCTGTCAAAAAAGCAAGCTATATTACACCAACACCTGGTGGCGTGGGTCCGATTACGGTTTCTTTGCTCATGAAAAATTTGCTCAGTTGTGCCCAAAAAAAATATGAATAGTAAATTGATAAATTTAATAAAAAAATACCACAATTTCATTGCGTGGTTTTTTATTTTTGTCATTATCTTTACTTTGTATTATCCAGCTTTGCACGGCACTTTTATTCTCGACGATTATGTCTGGATAGAACCACTAAATTTAGCACAAATCGGACATCTCTTTATTGGCTCATGGGAACATGGCAATACTTTGCGTCCTATCATGCGTTTACTTTTTTTTACAAGCAGACTTTTGTTTGGTGAATCAGCCTTTGGCTGGCACTTAGTCAATATTTTTTTGCACACCAGTATCACTTGGTTTATTTATTTTATTTTACAAAAAATTAGTAAAAAACATTTACTTCCAATTTTTATAGCCTTATTGTTTGCAGTACATCCAGATCATCACGAAGTAGTAGCTTGGATTTCTGGACAGACTCATTCTTGGGGATTACTTATATCTTTAATTTCTGGATTATTCTTTTATTTATCTTTCACAAAATTACAAAAAAATAAATTGAATATTGCTTTAGCTTATATTTTTCTTATTTTAGGATTTTTGACTTACGAAGTTTCTTTTGCAGTACCTTTGATTCTAACAGCAACTTTGATAATATTCAAAGAACTACGTAACAAAAAAAATTATCTACTAACATTTTGTACTTTTTTAATTTTGGGGATGCTTATTGTCTATCGCTATTTTATATTAGGCAAAAGTCTAGGTAGTGTAGGAACCAATCAAAGCAATATTTTTTTAGCACCTTTTCATAATCTGCGCTCTGTTGTACTTTTATTTTTTTATACTAAACAAATATTATTGTCTTATTTAGCTTTATTTATTCTTATTATTACAGCTAGTTATAAATACTTTTTCAAAGCAAATTTATATTTGAAGCTAACGCTATTATCTTTTGCTTCTTCTGTCATCACATATTTACCTTTCGCTATTGTCAAAGGTGTGGCTCCACGTTTTCTTTATTCTTCTATTTTTTTCTTCATACTTGGTTTAGGTTTTTGGATTCTTGCTATAAAACAAGAAAAGAAAATAATAAATTATTTGATCTATGTAAGTATCGCTATTACACTTATACTAAGTCTAACACGAGCTACACAGACAATAAGTCAATACAAAAAACTTACCGACACCTACACTCTGGTTAGAAACCAAGTAACAACAGATTATCCAACTTGGCCTGAAAAAAAAGATATGTTGTTCTATGATATTCCCAATGGAATTCCAGATGGTAACAGATCAATACTAGCTTTCCTAACTTATTTTGATAAAGAAATATTATATGGTTACAAAAACCAAACTATTTCTGGCAATATATATAGAGCAGAAAAATTGAGTTCTGAAAATTTACAAAAATTATTAGACAACAAACCAATAATTTACAAATTCAAAAATTTGGAAAGTGGTTTGGAAAAAATATCAGACTAACTATGAAAACAATAATCGTCATACCGACTTACAATGAAAAAGAAAATATTGAGAAACTAATCAATAAAATTTTTGCTCTAAATATAATTGGTTTAGAAATCTTAGTGGTTGACGACAATTCTCCAGATGGTACAGCTCAAGTAGTCAAAAATTTACAAAGTAAATATCCCCTACATATTCTAGAACGTGCCAGCAAGCTTGGTCTTGGTTCTGCTTATATTGCTGGCTTCAAAAAAGCTTTAGAATTGCAAGCTGATCGCATTTTCGAAATGGATGCTGATTTTTCGCACGACCCAGATGATTTGCCAGCCATGCTTGAAGCTGCCAAAAATCATGATTTAGTAATTGGTTCAAGGAAAATAGCTGGCGGAAAAATTATCGGCTGGGGCTTCACTCGCAAATTTATGAGTAATGGTGCAATGTGGCTCTCGAGAATATTGCTTGGACTAAAAGCCAAAGATGTCACAGCTGGTTTTCGTTGTTTCAATTCACAAGTGTTAAAAACGCTAAATTTAGATAAAATCAAAAGCAATGGCTATGCTTTTCAAGAAGAACTACTATACAAAACACAGAAAGCAGACTTTACAATCACCGAAATTCCTGTTACATTTATTGACAGAAGAGAGGGAAAATCAAAACTTAGTAAAAAAGATATCATAGAATTCTTTTTAATTATTTTTAAATTAAGATTTAAATAGTATGAGTACAATGTCGGAATCAGATGTATTTTCTAGACTAGAACATAGTCCCGATAATCCAGAAACAGAAGTAAGAACAAAAATACGTGAATATTTTTCTTCAACACTGTTTTCTAATATACCTCCAATACAAATTGATTTTGAAAAACTTGGAGGCTATCCTTCAAATGTACTAATTGAAGAAACTCTTTCATTAGACGATGAAGATGCAATATTTGCAAAATATGGGATAAACGGCTTTTTACTAAAAGCTACTATAAATAAACAACCCTATATTTTATTTACAGAATCTTTAAAATCAAAAAACTTTGTTTGGCATGCAAATGAAAAAGAATTAAAACATTTATATTATACAGACGACGAATACCCTTTACAGGCCGACACTCTAAATTTAAGTAATTTAAGAGGTTTGATTAAGGATAAATTTAGAAATATAGAAAAATCATCAAAATTAAAAACACTTATAAATCAATAATATCAAAAACAATAAATTTTAAATTTTTAATAATATGATACATAAACCAGGAGGAACAGAATCAGAAGTGTTAAAAGCAATAGGAGAAAAATTTACACCAAAAGAAGCAAGCTGGAGGGACAGTGCAACACAAAAAACAGAAGCAGACATACAAAGTATGAAGGCACAAAATGAGGCTAGATCAGCCAAAATAGATAGCGATATACAAAGAAATCAAGAAAAAAGAGAAAATTTAAAAAAAATATTAGAGCCCTATAAAAATGGTGATGCTAAACTAAAACATCCAGGAACCTTTGAAAAAGACTTTCATACAGGTGTAGATCAACAAATAATTGTAAAAACATCTGAAGGTTTATTTTTACATTACATTTTACCAAGAATGTCTTCTTATCAAGAATTACAAAATATTAGTTTTGAAGATTTAGTAGAAAAAATAAAAGAAGCGGGTTTAGGCAGACCAGAAGAAAAATAATAAATCAAAAAATCCCTTAATTAGGGATTTTTTTTATAATATTTTCTAATTCTTCAATACTCTTCACTCGCACGAGTTCGCTCCTAAGATCTTTCGTTCCAGCCATACCTTTGAAATAGTATGATAAATGTTTTCGAAATGTGGTGATCGCTTTTTCACCATAATGCTGTATATGAAGTTTGGCGTGTGCTATTACGACGCGTTTCAATTCATCCAGTGGCACATCTTCTCTGTCTAGACCTTTGAAAATCCACGGATTACCAAGCGCTCCCCTACCAATCATAATGCCATCAGCTCCGGTAATTTCTAGACAACGTTTGATATCTGCTTGATTCTTGACATCACCATTGGCAAAGACTGGTATAGAAATTAGTTTTTTTACTTGCGCAATTTTTTCCCAATCAGCTGTTCCTGTATATCCTTCTTGTTTGGTGCGACCATGGATAGAAATGAAGTCAGCCCCAGCACTTTCCATCAGTGGTGCAAATGTCAAAATATCATCATTGTCAGTCCAGCCCAATCTAGTTTTAATACTGATTGTGACGCCCAAATCTGCCTTTTTTAGAGCTTTTACAATCTCATAAGCCCTTTGTGGGTCTTTGAGTAAAGCTGCTCCACAATCAGCTTTTCCAGCTATTTTTGGCACAGGACAACCCATATTGACGTCGATTCCATCTGGTTTGAAATTTTTTACAATTAGTTTGGCAGCATTGACTACGACTTCTGGATAAGCCCCAAATACTTGCTGAATTATAGGATGTTCATTATTATCGAATTTGCACATTCTCAAAGTTTTTTCATTGGTTCTCACAATCGCTTCTGAACTGACCATTTCTCGAAATATCACAAAATTACCCCTCCCACTTGTAGGGGGAGGTTGGGAGGGGGTCTCACCTTTGAATCCATCATTTTCTACCTGGCGACAAATTTGCCCAAAAGCCCAGTCCGTCATGTCGGCCATAGGGGCAAGAGCTAAAATAGGTTGTGAACGATTTTCAAATATCATAACGTAAAATTAAGATTCTCGCCCCGAATACTGACCGAAGGGAAGTTTTTCGGGGTCGGCCATTGGGGCAAGTGCTAGCACTGGTCGATTGTCTTTTTTGAATATCATAACTTAAAGTATACTATTGATGTATCATACTAACAAATAATTTGAATTTTGTACATAGTTAACAAATGCTTCTATTTGCTAATACAAAAATTTTTTGTTAAAATTATTATAGAAAAAATTATATATATTATCCAATATGCAAACATTAGAACAAATGACTTTACCACAGATAGCAAAATTTATAGCTGATCACCTTGGTATTCAAGATCTAAATGAAGAAACAATAAAAAAAATAATGCAAGATACGTTAGCCCAAGAAATATTAAGAGAATCTATCCAATATTGCCAAGAAGAACAAAAAAGACTAGCACAATATGAAAATGGTTATAATCATAGTGATAGCTATTATAAACCAACAGCCTATGCTAAAAAAGAAAATTGTGTTTCAAATTCTCATGCTGAAAGATTTCTTAAAAGATTGGAAATAATATTACCAAATGAAACAAAAAGAGAAAGAAATAATTATATTAGGTTATAAATAAAGAATATTATTTTTTATGAAAATAAATAAAACTTCTAAAATCATTCTAATACTTTCAGGGATGTTTATTCTAGGTGTAATCCTTTTGTTTTTTATTTTCCTTGTTTCACAAGGTTTGGAAGAAGATGAACAACAAATTAAAGAAGTAAAAACTGATGAAGGTTTGGTTTTCTTGATAACAGAAGGATCATGGGGAATTAGTGGAGGTCGACATCCAGAAGGTGCAAAAGTATATAATTTATATCAAGAAAAAATATTAAAAGAAAATCTTATTGGCAAGGTCTACTACCGTGGTACCGATGACACTCGTAATGAACTGCAGTTTGCCACACCAAAATCAGCTGGAGATTTAAACACAATCGCTACACCTTATTCTTACAATCTAAAAACAAAAGAATTTAAAATTCTAGAATAAAAAACTATATTAAAATATCGACTACACAAACCAACACCATGCTCACATTTAACAAAAAATATTTTAGTCTTACAATTTTTATTTTTTTAATCGAAATTTTGATTGTATTTTTTGTACATGACAATTTTATTAGACCATATATTGGCGATATGTTAGTTGTTATCTTGATATATTGTTTCCTGAAATCTTTTCTCAAATTTTCAGTTTTGAATATTGCAATATTTGTATTGGCTTTTTCTTTCACTATAGAATTTTTTCAATATATAAATATTATCAAAGTATTAAACCTAGAAAAATCAAAAATCGCCCAAACTGTTTTAGGAACTTCATTTTCTTATATTGATTTAATTACTTATATAATAGGAATTGCTATCGTAATTATAATTGAAAAGTATTGGCTAAAAAAAGAAATAAATTGAAAAATATAATTGCGTAATTTCATTTCTTTTGTTATAATTTTGATAAATCCTGGCATATATTGATAATAAAAAAGTTCTGATTATATACCAGTTGTGTGAAATTCTCTTTTGTGAAAAAATAAAAATAAAGGATAGTTTTGGCACTTTTTAATTCTTTAATTTAAAAAACTATGGCAGAACAATCAACAACAAATAAAAAAATTACAATTGGTCTAATTTTAAGTTGGATATTCGGCGTTCTCTTTGCATTAATCGGAATTGTTTCTGTTTTTTCTGAACCAGTTCCAGGAATTGTAATGTTAATAATGGCGGCTGTGCTTCTTCCTCCTATTAATAAATTGGTAGATGAAAAATGGAAATTTCGTCTTTCTAGCGGAATGAAAATAATTGTGATTATTATTGGTTTTATAATTTTTAATTCAACAGTCGACGCCTCAAAACAACAAAATAATCAGTCAAAAGTTCAACAAGAACAATCGGCATCAAGTACTAAACAACAGAAAGATGAAGTAAAACCAACAGAAGAACAACCTCAAACTGTTAATAACAAAAAATCAATTGAAACGGAAAAAACAGAAATAATTCCTCCTTCCAATGAAAAAAAAGTTGAAGCTATTGAAGAAAAACCAGAGCCGACTAAGGAAGTAACTGTTCCATCTGAATATAAATCTGCTCTTAACAAAGCCATAATATATTCAAAAACAATGAACATGTCAAAACAAGGTGTTTATGATCAGCTTGTTTCAGAATATGGTGAAAAGTTTTCGGCTAATGCCGCACAGTATGCAATAGACAATATGAAAGCTGATTGGAATTCAAACGCTTTAGTTAAGGCAAAAACTTATCAGGATACTATGAATATGTCACCATCCGCTATTCACGACCAACTGACTTCTACATATGGTGAAAAATTCACGAAAGCTGAAGCTGATTATGCCATTCAACATCTTAATGACTAAGTGCATTGAACAAGGATAAAAAGTGCCAAAATTGAATTAGATTTTTTTCATAAAAGAGAACTATCACACAACACTGGATATGCGATTCAGCTTCGCTTCACCCATATTGCTAGCGCAACATTACATTCACGAGGACGTTATAATTTAATCACAAAAACCATCTAAAAAACTTAGCTGGTTTTTTTATCCAAACATTTTATCAACACAAAGATTTTTATTTAAAAATCAAAGTGCTATACTATAATCAATAACTGAAATTACCAATTAATCACTTACTTACCCCTACCCTATTTTACACTAAGGTAGCTAACCCCAAATCATATGGAAGAAGAAATTATGGAACAACCTAAAACAGAGCCGAAAATAGACGAAGTTCCCAAAGAAAAAAAAGAGAGAAAGCCAAAGAAATGCTTTCTCCATTCAGCTCTCCTGCCTTTTTTATTTTTGATTCTGTTTGGCGGTCTTTTTTATTTTTTTGCTTATGATTTGGTGAGTATCAAATACCCTGATATTACCGACGCTCGTATAACTAAAATTTTTAGTAAGTATAGTATTTTTGCTGGACTTGCACTTGGTTTCATCTCTATGCTTGGAGGATACATTGTTTATTTTATTTTGAAAAAAACCAAACTGAAAGATTGCAAACTAATTTTTCCAGCCCTGGCACTACTCATGACTTTGCCTTGGTACTTTTTTGCTAGACAATTAGTTTATTTTGAAAACAAATATACTGACATTGGTAGAGGTGTAATTTACTACATTGGCGTACCATTATTATCCACCACCAAATTTTTGTTTTGGTTACTCGCTATTTGGACTTTGATAATCATCGTCAAAATGCTAATTAGTAAAAAACTAGTCCAAAAATCAGCATTAGTCGCAACAATTATCATTGCCCCATTATTTCTTACAGGTTGTGTCAGTAATATCAACGAATGGGCTTGCAGTTTTTTTGATAATCCTGATCATTGTTTACAAAATGCAGCAGTCCAAGGAGGCACTGCTGATACTTGCGAAAAAATAAAAGGCGAAGATTTCAGTGATTCCGGTTCCAACCCACCAAAAGACAAATGCTATCTACGTATTGCTGAAAATACTGGCGACCTTAGTGCTTGTGACAAAATAAAAGGTGGACTTTATTCTTATACCAAAGAAGAATGTATCTTGAACACCTCTGTAAAATTTCAAAATCCTTCTGGTTGTGTAACCTTAACAGGCGCTGACAAAGCATCTTGTATTTCACAAGTTGGGCCATCTATCTATCCAGGAAAAGTCATTGAAATAGACGACCAAATAGAACTTTTGAAAAAAGAATTGGCTGACAATCCAGACGCTGATTTACAAAAACAACTAGACGGATTAGAAAAAACCAAAGCAGACTACATGGAAGTAATCAACGATAAAAACAAAAAAGAATACGAATCTCTCACAGATCCAATGAACAAACAAACAGCGCTAGACTATGCTACAGGAAAAATAGACGAAAAAACCAAAAATTCTTTGACAGCTCTAAACGATAGTTTGCGTGATAAAGGTGAAAAGCTTAGTGACAAAGAATATAAAGCTATCAGCGAAATGCTAGCTTACAAAAATGATCCAAAAAACGATATAGAAAATATGGATCCAACCGAAATGGTAAAACTTCGCTGGAATGAAAAGCTAGGCAATGCCAAAGATTATTTGAAATTCTGGAATTCGAACCCAACAGAAAAAGAAAAAAAATACGATGAATCATTGCTGTTTTATGAAAGAATGCTTGAGAGACAAGCAGCGATAGACAAAGGATTGAGTCAAGAGCAACAAGACTTCGATAGAGAAACAGGTCGGATAAAAGATCAAATAAAAGATGACATCATCGACAAAATAACAGACGAGGCCAAAAAAGCCGCTTTCGGAGAACTAATAGACCTTGTCGATTCCCCTGCCTCAGCACCAACTACAGCTATACTTGGCGAAGCACTTGAAACAGTCCAAAAAGAAGCCAAATCAGCTGAGTTTCGTGGTCTTGTCCGCGCTTACAATCTTGGTATGGAAGAAGAATTAGCCAAAGCCGGTGGAGATGTAGACAAAGCTCACGCAGCAGTCACAGCCAATTTGCAAAAAGATCCGTATATGTATGAAGACAAAAATACTTTTGCCAAATATGGCAACATCTTGGAAAACAAAGATTGTGATGGTAGCAATCCACATTGTGTCAATAAAGAAGTTTTCTGGAAAGCTATGAAAAAATCTTTCAAATATCAACAAACATAATACAACTAAATATTTTTTCAAAACACCTGTAATTCAGGTGTTTTGTTTTGTCCAAAACTTGATTCTATCCCCTATTTCTGATAAAATTAGCATAAATAAATTTTTAAAAATAAACAACAAAGTATGGATAGAAATTATATTTATCACGAATCGACCACGAGTATTTGTCCAAAATGTCTAAAAGTAATACCTACAAAAATTGTTATAAAAGATGAAAAAGTATTTTTACACAAATTCTGCAAAGAACACGGCTTACAAGAGGAACTATTTGAAGAAGATGTAGAGTATCACCTAAGCAAACGAGAATTTGATAAACCAGGCACACCTTGCAAAACCCAAACCCAAACAGAAAAAGGTTGCCCTTTTGATTGTGGACTATGCCCTCAACATGATCAACACACTTGTATAGCTTTGATAGAAGTCACTAACAAATGTAATCTTAGTTGCCCAACTTGTTATGCCAATAGTGGAAAAGGCGAACCTTTGGCAGTAGCAAAAATATCTGAAATGTTAGATTTTTTGGTGGATAGTGAAGGTGGTGAATCAGAAATTTTACAAATTAGTGGAGGTGAACCAACTGTTCATCCTGAAATAATTGAGATTATCAAAACAGCTCGAGAAAAAAAGATAAAATATATCATGCTCAATACCAATGGTATTAGAATTGCTGAAGATGAAGAATTTGTAAAGGAACTTAGTCAGTTCAAAGGTAAATTCGAAGTGTATTTACAATTTGATGGTTTTGAAAAAAGTACCTACACACACTTACGAGGTAGAGATTTGTTAGAAACAAAATTAAAAGCTATTGAAAATTTACGCAAATACGAAATACCTATTACTCTAGTAACTACTTTAGACAAAGGTTACAACGACGATCAAATTGGCAAAATCATAGAATTTGGTACCGAGACAAAAGGTATCAGAGGTATAAATTTTCAACCAGTCACCTACTTTGGGAGATTGAGAGAAATAAATACCAAAAACAGATTAACTCTGTCAGGCGTTATCAAAAAAATAGAAGAACAATCTCCCGACTTATTTCAAAAAGGTGACATCATTCCACTACCTTGCAATGTAGAAAGAGTGGCTGTGACATATATGGTCAAATCAGACAAAAAGAAATTTGTGCCAATCACGAGAAAAATAAAAGTCAAAAGTTATTTACCTTTGATAGATAATACTTTTGCTTTTGATGCTGATGCTATTTTGAAAGAAAAAGCCAACGAAGTTTTTTCTGGAATTGGTGGTTGTAATTGTACTAACTTTATCAAAGACGTCAAAAATATTATCCCAGCAAGTTTCTTGCTAAAGTCACAAGAGGAAAAATTAAAATATATTGATGAAAATACTTTTCGTATTAGTGTCACTTCTTTTATTGATGTTTATAATTTCGATATGAAATCTATGCAAAAAGAATGTGTCCATATTATAACTCCTGAGCTAAAAAAGATTCCTTTTTCAGCTTATAACATGTTCCACCGAAAATGATAAACTTAATTTCAAATATAATTATTGGCATTTGTCTGTTTGCTCTGTTCACATCTATACTTATCAATTTTGTAGAAGGATTAGACAAAAAAGCCACAAAAGAAAAAAGAAGCATTGTAGAAACAGGTACTATGACTTTATTTTTTGTTGGCTTTTATTTATTAATTAGATTCCAAATAGGTACTATCCAAATACCCCAAAATTTACAATATATACTAATTTTATCAGGATTGACGATGATTATAGCTGGATGTACAATCAACATTGTAGGAAGGCTAAACTTAGGTAAAAATTGGGCAAACCAAATAAAGATTTATCAAAACCATACTCTTACCAAAACTGGGATGTACAAACTAGTCAGGCATCCACTCTATGCTTCTCTAATGATGATGTTTATTGGTTCGTGTTTAGTGTACAGTAACTATTTAGCTTTTCTGGCTCACGCCTTTATTTTTATACCTTTCATGTATTACCGAGCCAAACAAGAAGAAAAATTATTATCACAAACTTTTGTAGAATACAAACAATATCAAAAAGAAGTTGGTATGTTTTTCCCAAAATTTAAACTAAACAAATAAAATTTTATGCTAACAGCCGAAGAAAATAATAGTTGCCAAAATTGTTCAACTGATTTTGTAGAAATACGAAATGATGCTTTTGCTTTTTGTCGCTATGGTGTCATGATAATACTTTGGTTAGCCTTTTTTTTACACTTAAAATTACTAGTTTTACTAACTTTTACTATATTATTTTTCTCCGCTCTTTTGACAATCAAACACGCCCCAATGATTGTCTTATACAACCACACTATTGGACTTTTTGTAAAAAGTAAAAAAATAAATGCTGGAGTAGCTGGTATGCGTTTTGCTCACGCTCTTGGTAGTTTTTTTGCTCTCTTAGCTATCATATTCTTATATTTTATAAATACTAAAATTGGTTGGATAATTGTACTATTTTTAGCAATAATGAAGACAATATCAGCTCTTGGTTTATGTCCTGCTTATAAACTATACAATTGTATGAAAGCTGGTGGCTGTTGCTCTCTTAGCAAAAAATTAAAAAAATAAAATGTTAGACTTACATACACATCCAGATAACTGGGGAATAATGCCGACTTTATTTAATATCTATAATTTCGAAGTAAACTCTTATTCTTTTTTTGTATTGTTGGGATTAATTGTTGGTTTGATTGTATACTATATTTTAGCAAAAAAAGAAAAAGAACTAAGTGAAAATTCTTTTTATATTTTAATAGCAGGATTAGTCGGTGGAGTACTTGGTGCCAAGTTGCCAATATTACTAATAAACCTTCCAGACATTATAAAAAATTTTCCTGACATAACATATATTTTAGCAGGAAGAACTATCACCGGAGGATTGCTCGGTGGCACTTTGGCAGTTTGGTATGTAAAGAAAAAGTTAGCTATAAAAGAAAAAAAAGGAAATTTGTTTGCTCCGGCTATAGCTCTAGGAGTAGCTATTGGTAGAATTGGTTGTTTTTTGAGAGGTTGCTGTTATGGAATTCCAACCAACTTACCTTGGGGTATAAATTTTGGAGATAATATACCTAGACACCCAACACAAATATATGAGACAATATTTATGTTGATAATGTTTCCGATATTACTATACAAAAGAAAAACAGCAAACCCAGGCTATTTATTTTATTTACTTATGAATTCTTATTTTATATTTAGATTTTTTGAAGAATTTATTAGAGAAAATCCCCACTATTTTGGACTAACTTTATTTCAATATATTTCACTCATTGCTTTGGTTTTCATAAACTTGAAGCATCTAAAAGAAAAAAGATATGAACAATCCCAATAATCCAAATGGTTTGGAACAAATAGATGAAATAAAAAAAATGAATCAAACAGAGACAGGTTACTACGCAACTAAAGGTAACAAAACACGTGATTTTATATTAGGTCTTTTTGGACCTGTTGTAATCTCTATATTTTTAATGTCCATACTTACAAAACTATCCACTTATGGTTCCTTTTTTTTAGAAGGATATTATTTTTCAGCAATTTCAATCATACTTTTTATAATCATGTTAGCTAGTATATATGTATCTTTTAGAAAAAAAAGACGCTACATTGGTATAGGTTTGATATCTTTCTTTATATTACCATTCTTACTTTTTGGGGCTTGTATGATAATTTTTACTGGTTTTAACTAAAAAAACAAGAGACCTTTTTACAAGGTCTTTTTTGTTTTCAAAAAACTTGCTCCTATCCCCTATTTCTGATAAAATTAGCACAAATAAATCTTAATTTCAAATATGGAAAAAGTCATAGCTTTTATCAAACAACACAAATGGATATTACTATTAAGTATCACGGGTACAGCCATTGTAATATTTTTTGTAATATCTCTCATTACTTTCGCTAACACAAGCAAACAACAAGTAATAGACACATCTCAAATTGAAGAAAATAATAATGCAAAAATTATTGAAGAAAAAGTAACAGAAGTAAAAGTATCACCAAAAAATAATTTTTTGGATAATTCAAACATTGTTTCATATTTAGATGATTTGGAATATGTTGATGAAGAAGGAATAGACTTAGCTACTTATGAAATTGTAGATGAAAAAATAAATTTAACAAACAAAACAACCAATCCAGAATTTACTTTAGAAGCCAATAACACTGTCGAACATAATTTTTTGTGGGATTATTTTTATAATATTTTTGGTGAAATAAATACTACAAAATATATAGACAATTTCATTATCAACACCGACGGCGTCGATGGCTCTTTAGCCTCAATGTATTTGAACGATGGTAATGTCTGGGGATTTTATGTTGATCCAGCTGACACTTTGAAAAAAGGTAAATTCTTTGACTTACAAGATTTTACATATACACTAGTACACGAATTTGGACACTTACTTACATTGAACAGTAGCCAAGTAGATTATAATAACTACGATGAATATAATTGTTTTACACATTTATTATCTGAAGGTTGTCTATATGAAGGTGCTTATTCTTTTATTTACTTCGAAAAATTCTGGGCTAATGGCTTGTACGAAGATTGGAAAAATAACGTTGGTTATGATGCATATGAAGAAGATCAAACTTATTTTTATGAAGATAATCCTGATGTTTTCATTACCGAATATGCTGCTACTGATACAGATGAAGATATTGCCGAAAGTTTTGCCCACTTTGTCCTTACAGACAAACCACAATCAAACAAAGTAATGGACCAAAAAATATTATTCTTCTATGATTATCCAGAACTTGTAAGCATGAGAAATACTATTAGAAAAAATATTACGAGTATCTACCCAGATTTTTTTTCCAAACCTTTGAATATTCAATAAAAAATTAACAAACTAAAAAAATATTTATGTAAAAAAATATTATCACTAAAAAAATAAATAATTTATCTAATAATAAATATGGTAAAAAAAATACTTTTAGCTCTAGTCGTCGTAGTACTTTTGTCTCTTTTGGGATTAGGTTTTTTCTTTTTTAATTCTAGTAAAAAATTAGTTGCTGATGTAAATACTACCGTAAATAAATTGAATGACGAAGCCAAAAATAAACAACAAAATGTAGAAACAACTCCTAGTAAAGTAGAAGAAAAACAAGAAATAGTAACAACAAATGCAACTACAGATTTCAAAACCTACAACAACGAGGATGAAGGCATAACTATTGATTATCCAAGTGATTGGGAAGTAACACCTGGTGATGGAAAAGTCATGATTGCTTCATTTTTTTCACCATTACAATCTGCCACAGACGAATTTCAAGAAAGTGTTGGCATCATGATCCAAGATTTTAGTGAAGTTGGTATGGACTTAGCAAAATTTGATAAACAAAACACAGAAGCGCTTGGACAATATATGGAAAATTTTAAAATTACTAAACATGAAGATACAGAAGTTGACGGCGAACCTGGTAAATTCCTTATCTTCACAGGTACTTATCCTGGACAAGATACACCTACAGCTACTGTTCAATCATATACTGTATTTGAAGATTATGTATATGTGCTTACTTACACAGGCAAACAAGGTGACTTCGAAAAATTTGTAACAACAGCACAAGAAATGTTCAAATCATTTTCATTCTAAAAAATATGCTTAAAGAATTCAAAAAATTTGCCATGAAAGGTAATGTAGTAGATATGGCTGTCGGCGTTGTCATCGGTGGAGCTTTTGGAAAAATAGTAACTTCCATAGTCAATGATATTATCATGCCACCGATTGGAGCGCTTAGTGGCGGTGTAGACTTTTCCAAGCTAGCCCTTACCCTAAAAAAAGCAACAGAAACAACAGAAGCTATTACTCTCAACTATGGCGCGTTTATAAATACCGTCTTAGACTTCGTCATCATTTCTTTTTCTATATTTATAATAATCAGACAAATAAATAAATTCAAAAAGAAAGAAGAAGAGAAGCCAAAAGAAACTCCCGAAGATATAAAACTTCTTCGTGAAATAAGAGACTCTCTAAAAAAATAATTAATCTAAAAAATAATAAAAAACTACAAAACATCAGTCTTGTAGTTTTTTATTCATCTACAAAATTAATTGTTATATTATTAAAATAAAACATCTTTTATAAAATCCTTGGGGAGTTTGAGGGGGAAACTGTTTGAGCTCCGTTGTTTGTCAATGATTACTTTGCCCTTGGCAACACAAGCGAGTTCTTTCCCCCTCAACAGTTTTTGTTACTTTTTGATGACAAAAAGTAAGGACTATTCTATAAAAATATTCCTTCAATCTTTTTATCAATGTTATTATCTAATTTAGAATTATAACTTAAACAAAAAGCATCACTTTTATAAGTGATGTTTTTATTTTTATTTCAAATTATTTTCTACTATCTATTCTCAATTGTGCAATTTGTAAAGTTTTGGTAACTTCATCACCATACAATTTATAAACCACTTCATAATTTACACCAACTATTTTAGTGATTTTACCCGCAAAGAAATTACTAGTATTAGTATCTCTCACTAACACTTTGGTATCAGCTTGTAAAATATCTTTGGTAGCTGGTACATCCAATATTATTTGAGAAGTTTCCAAACATTTTTCAGCATTATCATAATATTTTACAGTCAAACCTTTGTCACAAACACCTTGTATCTTGGCACTATATAGAGAATCAGCGGTCATCCACTCAGCTACTACAACATCCCCTACTTTGAAATTATCTTTCAATACTTGTCCAACTTGAGTTTCATCTCCCCTGACATCAATACGTGTATCTAATATCATTTCGTCCAAAGTCACATCTCTTTCCATTTTGTCATAATATCTTACTGTATATTTATCTACATTCACTTTTATAACTTCAGCGTCATAATAAGCTTTTGCAGTCCATTTGGCAATTACTTTGGTACCTACTTTTACTTCTTCTGCTTTGAGAATTTTGTTTTTCAAAATTTCAGAAGCTGAAGCACATTTTGTAGAATTATCAACAAAATAAATATTGAAACCACCTTCGCAGGTATTATCAATAGAACCTTCGTACCAAGTATTTTCTTTCCACTCGGCAAAAACTTTACTACCCACACCCAATTCATCACTTTCTTCTTTCACATTATTTTTTCCAAAATTGAAACCACCATTAGAACTACTATTCAAATTAATAGATTGGGTACAACCAGCACCAACCAAGGCCAAAACAGCCAGAGTAGCAACTAACAAATTTTTTGTATTCATAATAATTTTCTTACTTGAGTAAACAAAGTCATTATAACAATACTAAAAAGGACTTGTCAAAAGTTTGTTCACAAGCACAATTTGACAGACCAAAATAAAAAAGCTAAGATAGCAATATTACAAATCAATTTATATTTGTTGGAAGTGAGGTGACCCACCCCCAGACGGGCGGGAATTCCTCCACTGTGCCGCAACGGTAATACTTTAGCCAAAAAGTTGAGTCCGGTCTTCAAATATGATTTATCCCGAGCAGGAATATAATTCTTATTTTTTTGACAAATAAGATTTGTTTAAACTATTTTTCTGCTCTATATAAGCAGATTTTTTTATGCAAAAAATAAAATGGCAATATCACCTAATTTTTCTAACTGTTTTAATTACTATTTCGGTCTTTCTTTTTTACCAACAAGAGAAAGATAATAAAAATATTAAGCAAGAAATAAATAAAATTGAAATAATTAATAATGAAGAAGAGCCAAAAATTGAAGAAACAAAAATAGAAAAATTTCAAGAAAATAAAATTTTAGAAAAAGAAATAATCACAAAGAAATTAGAGGAAATAGTCACCACGACAGATATACAAAAAACCGAAGAACAATCAATCCCCTTTTCAGCAACAATAAAAATAGCAGACAACAATTATCAAATAAATTTTGCAAAAGAAAATATTACACTAGAAGAATTGATGAACAAACTCCAAAAAGAATCAAATTTTATATACCATACAATAGATTATGGAAGTATGGGAAAATTTGTAGATGAAATAAATGGAATAAAAAATGATAACAAACAAGGTAAATATTGGGTTTACTATTTAAATGGCGTTAGTGCCAAAGCGGGAATATCTATCCAAAAAATTAATTCACAAGATAATATAGAATGGAAATATGAAAACAGTACTTTCTAAAATTTTATTTGTTACTATAGTAACAATTTTGAGCCTGTCAGCTTTTGATTTTGCCAATGCTGAGACGACGAGTACAACTGATAATATTTCAACTAGTTCATCTACAACAAATGATGGTTTAGGTACTTCTTCAAACACTAATAGTAATATTAATAATACAGAAAACTCAACAACGGCACAACTAAAAATAACGGCCTCTACTACGACACCTTTTATCAACACTACAACTACTCTCAATATACTTTTTGAAAATTTAGAAAATAGCACGACAACTTGGGACATATCATCATCTACTACATTTTTTATAAATGACAAAGAAATGTTTGATGAAGATGGAATCTATGAACTTGAAATTACAACAACTACTCCATATACAATTTATGCAAAAAAAGATGGTTTCTTAAACAGTGAATTGATTACAATAACACCAATGCTTTCAGAAAA
>JAQUAW010000042.1 GCA_028687045.1 Patescibacteria group bacterium | reverse complement strand
TGTTGAACCACGTCAAGAAACCATAATTCCAATTATTCAAAAAATGGTTTCTCCTGGTGCAACTATCTACTCGGATGGCTTTGGTGCTTATGCACCACTTAAATCACTTGGTTACAAACATAGAGTTGTCTACCATGCTCATGTCTATGTTACTGACAAAAGTGTCTATACTAATGGAATTGAATCATTCTGGAGGTATCTTAGATATTTCTTTCGCAGCAAGAGAACTATAAGTAAAAATCTTTATAAACCATATCTTTTAGAAGCGGTTTTTAGGTTCAACACTCGACCTATGGCAAATCTCCGCAAGGTTGTGCGTAATTTTCTTGATTTTGATTAAAATTACTGTACACTACCGCTAGTAGGGGGAGTTAGAGGGGGTCTTTAGCAAAATAAAACGTCTTAATTTACTGCAGACCTCCCCTAACCCCTCCTAATAGGAGGGGAATCTTACTAGAAAGTTTTTATGTCATTCGCAGAAGCCTACAACTACATCCTCTCCCTCTCCAACATGCCTCGTATGGAATATATGAAAGAGGGCAACATGTGCGATTGGTACTTGAAACGTCTCCAATTCTTTTTGGATTTACTAGGCAATCCTGAAAAAAAAATCAAACACTATATTCACGTGACCGGCACTAGTGGCAAAGGTTCGACTGTTTCTTTTTTACACAATATCTTGCAAGCGAGTAACAAGCGTGTTGCTTCAACTTACTCCCCTCACCCAACTGTTATTACTGAGCGTTGGAAAGTCGGTAATAAATTCATGACAAAAAAAGAATTTGTAGAAATTGTCGAATACTTGAAACCAAAGCTTGATGAATATTTGGAAAAAACTCCTTACGACATGTTATCATTTTTTGAGCTGACTGAAGTCATTGGTTTTATTTATTTTGCCAAGAAAAAAGTCGATTGGTTAGTGCTAGAAGTCGCCTGTGGTGGACGCTATGATTCCAGTAACATCATCCCTTACAAAGATGTAGCTGTCATCACAAATATTGGACTAGATCATGTCGGTATTATTGGTAATAATAAAGAAGAAATAGCTTACGAAAAAGCTGGTATTATAAAACAAAATTGCACTGCTTTCACTACAGAGCAAGATAAAAAAATCTTAAATATTATTGAAAAAGAAGCTGACAAAGAAAAAGTAAATCTGCACAAATTGAAAATCAATAATTATAAAATTAAAAAAGAAAAAATTGACAGTGTAATTTTTGAATATGAAGATGTTGATTTTGAGATAAAAGCTCTAGGTCCACACCAAATAAAAAATGCAATACTTTGTATCAATGTTGCTAAATTTTTGAAAATAAAAATTAGTAATATTCAGCAAGGACTAAAACAAACACAACAACCTTTGCGTTTTGAAATCGTACAAGAAAAACCATATATTATTCTTGATGGTGCCCACAACGAAGACAAAATAAAAAGTACAGTAGAAGCGATGAAAAAAATAAAAACAAATAAATTGTATATTATCACTGGTTTTAGTGGCGACAAAAAAGTAAACAACATGATAAAAAGTCTAAGCACTTTGAACCCAACGTTTGTTTGTGCTACCAAAAATACTAATAACCATTTTCGCAAAGTAGCTGATCCAAAAATTATTGCCAAAGAATTCACAAAAAACAAAAATACCAAAACAAAAATTTTTCTAGATCCACAAGACGCACTTGAATTTTGTTTGGCTAAAATGAAAAAAAATGATGCCCTACTAATTACTGGTTCAATTTTCCTAAGTGGACAGTTACGTGAAAAATTTAGGAAAATATAAATAATATGCTATTATTAATAAATTGTTACATTGTCAAATTGCTAAATTGTTATTTTGAAAAAGAACGCAATTTAACCATTTAACAATTTAGCCATTAAAAACGTTTTGAATTAAATCAATTTTGCATCAAAGAATGTTAAGTAAAAAAAACGCTTATGAAACTAGTAATCGTCGAGTCCCCTACCAAAGCCAAAACTATTTCCAAATTTTTGGGTGCAGCTTACAAAGTTGAATCTTCTTATGGTCACACTCGTGATTTGCCAAAAAGTAAAATGGGTATAGATATTGCCGGTGGAACTTTTGAACCAACTTACGAAGTCCCAAAAGACAAAACACCACAAGTAAGCAAGCTAAAAAAATTAGCCAAAGAAGCAACTGAAGTTATCTTCGCATCTGATGAGGACCGCGAAGGAGAAGCTATTTCTTGGCACTTGGCCGAACTGTTCAAAATTGATCCAAAGAAAGCCAAACGTATAGTATTCCATGAAATTACCAAAAGCGCTATCGAAGAAGCTCTCGCCAATCCTCGCCATATAGATTTGAAATTGGTCGACGCCCAACAAGCTCGTCGTATTTTGGATAGAATCGTTGGTTACGAGCTTTCCCCTTTTCTCTGGAAAAAAGTCGCCCGCGGTTTATCTGCTGGTCGTGTACAATCTGTGGCCGTCAGATTGGTCGTAGAGCGTGAAGAAGAACGCAAAGCTTTTGTCTCACAAGAATATTGGTCAATCGATGCTCTATTCAATAAGACAGCTGACTTCAGTGGAAAATTGCACACTATCAATGACAAAAAAATCGACAAGCTAGGTTTGAAAACCAAAGAAGACGTCGACAAAATTCTAGCAAATTTGGAAAATGCAGAATACAAAATAAAAGACATCGTCAAAAAAGAAACCAAGCGTACTCCTCCACCTCCATTTACTACTTCTACTTTACAACAACAAGCTAGTCATAAACTTGGTTACTCAGCCAAACAAACTATGCGATTGGCACAACAACTTTATGAAGGTATCAAAATCGGTAGTGAAGGACAAATTGGTCTTATCACTTACATGCGTACTGATGCGCTAAATTTGTCTGAAAAATTTTTGAATGAAAGTAAAAACTTTATTACAAAACAATACGGTGAAAAATTTGCGCTAGCCAAACCACGCTTCTATGCCAACAAAAGTAAAAATGCCCAAGAAGCTCATGAAGCAATACGACCAACTGACGTTAGTAAAAGTCCTGAGTCAATCAGTGCATATTTAGATCCTCAACAATTGAAACTATATACCCTTATTTGGAAAAGAGCGGTCGCTACTCAGATGGCCGTAGCCAACCTAAACAAAGAAAACATAGATATAGAAGCCAAAGAGTATATGTTTCGCGCTACCGGCCAATCTGTGGTCTTCCCTGGCTGGTTACAACTCTATCCTGAACAGCTGAAAGATGAAATGTTGCCAGAGATGAAAATCGGTGAAGCAGTCGACTGTAAAGAACTAAAGCCAGACCAACATTTCACCGAACCAAAACCTCGCTATTCTGACGCAACTCTCGTCAAAGCTATGGAAGAATACGGCATCGGTCGTCCATCTACTTATGCCCCAACTATTTCGACAATTGAAAGTCGTGGCTATGTGGAACGTGATGAAAATAAAAGATTGAAACCACTAGACATCGCTTTTGTCGTCAACAGTCTACTGGTCGAACATTTTCCAGATGTTGTTGATTACAAATTTACAGCCACCATGGAAGAAAATCTCGATGAGATTGCCAATGGTACCAAAGACTGGCAACCTATCATCGCGACTTTTTATTTCCCTTTCCACGAAAATCTTGTTTCCAAAAGTGACAATCTGACCAAAGAAGAAACTGTCTCCATGCGTGAATTAGGTATTGATCCAAAATCCAAAAAACCAATCTACGGTCGTATTGGACGCTTCGGACCTTTTGTCCAAAAAGGTAGCAAAGACGATGAAGAAAAACCAACTTTTGCCAAATTGAAACCAGGTCAAACTATCGACGAACTGACACTCGCAGACGCACTTGAATTGTTCAAATTACCAAGAAGTCTCGGCAAAGACAAAACTGGTGAAGAAATACTTGCCAGTGTCGGACGTTTCGGACCTTATGTCAAAGTTGGTAGCAAATTCTACTCTACCAAAGACAAAGATCCATACACTATCACTCTCAAAGAAGCTCTAGAAGTAATCAGAGAAAAAGACCAAGCTGACGCCAACAAAACTATAAAACTTTTCGATGGCAGTCCAATCCAAGTCCTCAATGGTCGCTATGGGCCATACATCACAGATACTGAGAAAAAGATAAATGCCAAAATTCCGAAAGATGTAGAGCCAAAGGATTTAACGCTTGAGGAATGTGAGAAGCTGATTACCGAAGCGCCAAGCAAGAAAAGAGGAAGTTGGGTAAGGAAAAAGAAAGCTTCATAAATAATTAAAAACCGCTAGAAATAGCGGTTTTTTTGTGATTGACTGAGTAAGTTGAGAGTGGTATATTAAATAAAAGAATTAGAATTAAAACTAAAATTATATTATGTTTACTATACCAGGTGAAATGATAGCACTAATAACATTTCCAGGTGTAATTATTCACGAATGGGCACATAAAAAATATTGCGACTGGACAGGAGTAAAAGTCCACAAAGTTAAATATTTTGACCCAGGGAAAAATCCTGCCGGCTACGTTTTACATGAACAACCTACTAAATATAGTCAGACTTTTTGGATTTCTATTGGACCATTTATAATTAATTCTCTTTTGGCAATATTAATTAGTTATTTCACAAGTCAATTTGTACATGAAGGTTTAATATATTATTTACTATTTTGGTGTGCTCTCTCAATAGGTATGCACGCATTCCCAAGCGATCACGATGCTTCACATATTTTTAATGAAAGTAAAAAATCATTAAAAAATGGTGGATCAATTTTACACTATTTTGCATATCCATTTTATGCTTTAGTTTGGTTAGCAAACAAACTAAGGTTTATTTGGTTTGATTTATGGTATGCCATAATTTTAATAGCATTTGGTAGTTCACTTATATAATTTTTATGAAAAATGTCGTGAAAAAAAACAAATTAAATTATTATATTGAAACGTAATAAATATGATGTCACTAATATCAACACCACACTTTGGCTTAAATTTCCTTTCAATAGCAAAAGAATACTGCAATAACACAAATACAAAAAATAGGCTGGAACAATCTATAAAAATAATTATTTTTTCTGCCGTTGCGGCTGAAGCAATAGTTAACATGGAATTAAAAGATCACTTCAATGGTAAAGAACTTGAAAAAATAATAAAGTATGGGCCACCAAACGATAAAAGAAAAATTTCTCCAATACTAAAAAAATGGGAATTAGTAATGAAAAAACAAAATTTTACAAAAAAAGAAAAAGATACCCACATAAAAAATTTAGATTCACTAATAAATTTACGTAATGAACTAATACATTTCAAACCACATAAAAATCAAACAGAAAAAATATTAGCAGAAAAAAAATATAAGGTTGTTGGTATAGATGGACAGTTATATACAACTTTTAAAAAAACTGGATTTAGAATTATCAAAAAAGGAATAATAAATGAATTGACATTAACAAAAGCAAGAAAAAATTATGATAATTTAGATTCTATGATTTTTAACTTCTACAAATTAAAAAAAACATGGCCAAATCCCTCATTTTCTAATTTACACTGGGGCAAAAAATCCCCATTTTATAAATATAAAAATTAAACTCCATATAAATTTCGAAGCCCCGGCCAGACGCAATGTCCAGCCGGGGTTTTCTGTCGTCGTCGCCACGCCGCGCCGTTCACTCGTCCGGCGGCGTCAGCGAGGGATCCGTGTAGATGTGCACTACACGTCCCTTGTCCTTGTCCTTGCCAGCATGGCAGCGCTTCACCCCCATATCGAGGTGAGAACGCAAGTCCTCTGGCACAAACAAGAACAATCTGTCATACTCCCAGATCCACTGCCCAATGAAGCTGTGCCCAAACGTCTGGGCCCGCTCCTGAAGCGGCGTCGGGAGCTTACCGGTTCTCACGGGGCAGCACTTGTGGTGCTCCCCTTTGTCATCGCCCTTGCGCATGTCGTATGCGCAGTGGCAGTTCGGCTCGAAAGACATAGTCGCTTACCTCCTCTCTGCGACATACTTTTAATATCATAATCATAAAAACCTGTCAATTATTGCCCAAATTCTCTTCGTCTTGTATAATAAAGGCACTAATTAAAATCATATGACAAAAGAAAAAAATTATAATAACAAATCAATTTTGGCTTTAGTATTGGCTCTGTCTGGGTATTTTTTACCTTATTCAATAGTCACATTTCATAACTCAACTCTTATAGTAGTTTTTTCACTACTGAGCCAGACAATGGGTATCATTGCTTTTATACTAGGTTTACAAAGATTTATAAAAAACAAGAAAGACATCTTTTCTATTATTGCTATACTCTTTGGAATTCATGCAATGATAATTTTTATTTTTTCTATATTGGCAGCACTTGCTGGTGGTTATTCTTCCAATATGTATTACAACTATAGATAATTGAACCAACATGATAAACAAACCCAAACAAGAGCTCCTCGCTCGCCTCAAAAAAATCCAAGAGTCTCTCAATAAAACCAAAGATATAGAAATGAAAAAGTTGGCGGCTTTTGGAGATGAAATCTCCTCTGCTTTTGAAAAAGCCCTGTCCGCTATTGACGCCAAGACCAACGTCTTCACTGAACTAAAAAACCAAAGAGCCAAATTGAAAAAATGGCGACTAAACTGGCTCAAGAGTTTCTTCCCCATCAACTTCCGCTATTTGCTTAGTATGCCTTTCATCTACGGCATGATTATTCCTGGAGTGTTCTTTCATATTTGTCTCGAGATTTATCACCGCGTCGCCTTCCGCTTCTACGGCATCCCTCGCGTCCGCGCTCGTGATTATTTTGTTTACGATAGACACTTGCTCCCCTACTTAAACTGGATAGAAAAAGTAAACTGCGTCTATTGTAGCTATTTCAATAATCTCCTCCGCTTCGCCACCGAAGTCGCTGGACGTACCGAGCGTTACTGGTGCCCAATCAAATACGCCCACCGCATGCAAAAGACACACTCTCAATATAATAAATTCGTCGATTACTTGGACGCCCCTCACTTCCGCGAAAAATGGAAAGAACTCAGGAACTTTAGTGATATTAGAGAAGAAGAAAATAATAAAAATTGTGATTTCACTCCAAAAAAATAGAGCACAATTTCAAATTACAAAATCCAAATTCCAAAAAAATAACCAAAATCAAATAATTAAAATTTGTCATTTAGTGCTCATTCTAAAAAAAAGTAAAAACAAATAATAATACATCTCAAAAAATAAAAACACCAACTATAACTGAAGTTGGTGTTTTTTCTTCTTCCAAAAACTATTTATAATTTTGGGAAGAAGGTCTGGAGCGTGATCAGGTGACTGAACAAGCTCTCATCCCTCCCTTTTTCATTTTCCTACCTCCTTGAAACGACATCCAAAAAACTTGAGGTAGCAGTCTCCGGACCAAGTCCGGCCCGCCAACCCCAAACAATTTTCCCCCTCGGGGTAGAAATCTGTGATGATCTCCATCCCCGAGAAGTCCATGACGCTCGACACGTCAAAGGCCACCCTCACACAGAGTGTGGCCTGACGGTCCTGGTAGCGGTACTTAACCACTACCAGGTCGTCATGGATCCAAACCTCGGCCCCGGGGAAGATCTTCCCCAGGGCCGACTCAATGTCGTCACCCATAACCCTCCTCGGGTTTAAAGTTCTAAAGAGAGAGTAGCACTGGTAAATCATTCTGTCAAACAAAAAAACACCAATCCTTAGATTGGTGCCTTTTATGTAGCAAGGGAGTTTGACCTCATGCCTTTGGTAATAATAAGGTGCTTCCACTTGCTACAAAGTAGATATTAACATAAATGTCGCTAAAATACAAGGTTTTCTGTCAAATATAGGGATAATCCCTACCAATGTTTTTGGCTAAAACAAAAGAAAACCCCGGTCTTTACGACTGGGGTTTTCAATAGACGTTAAGGTCTATACCTTATTATTACCGAACCTATTATAGCATATTTTAGCCTTTTTGTCAATACCAGAGCTTATATTGATTAAAATGGTAGTATTTGATATATTAAGAGTAACATAAAAGTTAATAATAAATATGCCTCATAGAACTCAGACAATCAACGGGCTCATCAAAAAAATAGAAAGCTACGACCCAAAAGCTGATTTTGAAATGATTAGGCTGGTTTATGATTACGCCAAAGATGCTCATGAAGGTCAATTTCGCAAATCTGGTGAACCTTATATCATTCACCCTCTAGCAGCTGCTTACATCTTGGCTAACATGTCTATTGATCCTGTTATCATTATGGCGACCCTACTTCACGACGTACCAGAAGATACAGATAGAACTCTAGAAGATTTGGAAAAAAACTTTGGCAAAGAAATTGCTTCACTGGTCGAAGGTATCACCAAATTGGGAAAACTAAAATACCGTGGTGTCGAACGTTATATAGAAAACTTGCGCAAAATGTTTATTGCCATGGCCGAAGATGTCCGCGTGATGATTATTAAGTTTGCTGACAGAATTCATAATCTGACTACTCTTGATGCTCTACCTCCACAAAAACGCTATCGCATAGCTCTAGAAAGCTTGGAAATTTATGCCCCGATTGCCAATCGACTTGGAATGGATGAAATGAAAGGAGAACTCGAAGATTTATCTTTCAAGTTTGTTTATCCCAAAGAATACGAACGTGTCAAAAAAATGCGTGATGAAAAATTACAAGGTAAAGAAAAATATTTCAAACATATTATTAATATTACAGAAAAAGAATTGAAAAAATCCAACATCTCTGTTATTTCTATACATGGTCGCAACAAAAAATTATATAGTTTACACAAAAAATTGATAGACAAAAACAATGAACTAGGTAGAATATATGATATCGTGGCTATTCGTATTATTGTAGACAATGTAGCCAAGTGTTATGCTACTTTGGGAATTTTACATAGTATTTGGAAACCTATCAAAGGGCGTATCAAAGATTATATTGCTCAACCAAAACCAAACGGTTATCAATCTTTACACACCACAGTTTTTGCTGAAGGTGGTGAACCTGTCGAATTTCAAATCAGAACACTCGAAATGAATGAAGATGCTGAATATGGTATCGCAGCTCATTGGCACTATGATGAACACGGTAGTCGCAGACCACAAAAAGATATCAAATGGGTTCAAGAATTAGCTCAGATACAAAAAGACATTTTGAATAAACTTTCAGATTTGGAAGAAATGAAAGTTGACTTTTTACAAAGCAGAATTTTTGTACTAACTCCCAAAGGTGACGTGATTGATTTACCAGAAGGAGCTACACCTGTCGACTTCGCTTATCACATCCACTCTGACATTGGCAACAAATGTACAGGAGCACGAGTAAACGAAAAGATGGTCAGTCTTGATACAGAACTAAGAAACGGCGATATCGTGGAAGTCCTCACAGACAAAAACCGCAAAGGACCAAGTCCTGATTGGGCCAAATTTGTAAAAACTCATACCGCCAAAACTCATATCAGCAACTTCGCCAAATCAAAAAATGGTGGTTTGTCACGCTTCTTCAATATTTTGCCGAAGAAAGGTGATAAATAATTACATTGCTAAATTGTTACATTGTCACATTGTTACCTTACTTTCTTGTTCTAAACAACAATTTAACAATGTGACAATTTGACAATTAAAAACGTATTCTTTGCAGGATACGTTTTTAAATATAAATTTCAAAGTCTAAGACAATTCTGAAATAAGACGTTTCAACTCCTCTGTCGAACTATAACTAATCATTATTTTCCCTTTTTTGGTATTGCCTGATATTATTACTTTAGCTCCTAGACGTTCTTCCATTACTTTTTCTTGTGAAGCCAAATTGCTATCTTTGGCAACTTTGTTGTTGTTCTTTTTGTTTGAAACCAAACTCTCTACATCACGCACACTCATCTTGGTACCCATCATACTTTCAAACATATCTAGTTGTTCTTTTTCTGATTTGAGACTAAGCAAAGCACGAGCTTTACCCGCACTCAAATCACCTTTGGTAAGAGCTGTTTGAATACGTTCTGGCAAATCTAAAAGACGGATAGTATTGGCTAAAGCTGAACGGCTTTTGCCAAGTTGCTCAGCAGCTTGTTCTTGTGTCCAATTGAATTCTTCCAAAAGTCTTGCATAAGCATAAGCTTCTTCAATAGGATTCAAATTA
>JAQUAW010000041.1 GCA_028687045.1 Patescibacteria group bacterium | reverse complement strand
TTTAGACATAAACATTTACATTTGGGACACTTTTTTTATATAGCATATTTAAATCTTATTACTTATTTAGCTATATTATGCCACAAATTGAACTTTTTAGCCCCACCATTTTGTCTATTAACCCAAAAAACTAAATGGAGGGCCTGAATATGTTCAAACTAGTGGACAAGATTATAGCAACCCTAATTCATTTGAAAACTTATTTGCCAACATGGTAATTTGCAATATTCCAACAGAAGAAGAATTACAAAAATTTTTTCAAACTGCATATGACAATGCAACAGAAAATGGACATTTATTTGTTACAAATGTAGCACCAGAATTCCAAAAAACTTGTGATACAAAACCATTAGTCCACATTTACCCTACAGAAGTAAAAGATGGTTCTGAGTTCGAAATTTCTTTAAAAACAACAAAAGGCACTATAGGTCCCTTCAAAAATTATCATTGGAGTCAAAAAAAACTAAATGAAGTCGCCATAAATAATGGTTGGAAATTAATAGAATCAACTTATCTAAATTCAGAAAGCATAGATCAAGATATTTGGCCAACTTATATAATGTATGAATACTGTAAAAAATAAATAAACCACAAAAAACCAGCCTCTCCCAAGACTGGTTTTATTTTTCTATAACCTAATATCTAACACCTAAAACCTAGGAACAACCCAAACTCTCTCCACAATTCAAACACTTATAACACGCACCATTTCTAACAGTCACATGTCCACAAGTCGGACAAGCAGGCGCGTCTCCCATCATTTCAGAAAGAGCAGCATCTGAGGCATTCACTGCTTCATGCTTAACTTCAGAAACAACAGGCAACTCAGCTTGTAGATCTTCTGGCAATTCTGTTTTTTTCATAGCAGGAACTGCTAGATTCAAACTTTCTTGAGCTTTGCCAGATTCTCTCATCTTCACCATGTTTTCAAATTTATTTTTTTGAATTCCTTTTGGTGGAATTTGAACGAAATCTGTTCTTCCCAAATATTCCATACCAAGAACACGGAAGACAAAGTCGATGATAGAAGTACAATTTTTGATATTTGGATGATCAGTGAAACCACTTGGTTCAAAACGAGTAAAGACAAAATTTTCTACATATTTTTCCAGTGGTACACCATATTGTAAACCCATAGAAACTGAAATGGCAAACATGTTTAGTAGACTTCTTACAGTCGCACCTTCTTTGTACATATCAATAAAGATTTCAGCGACTTTGCCATCTGGATATTCACCAGTACGAAGCCAAACTTGTTGATTGCCAATTTTGACAGCGACAGTGATACCACTACGTTTGGAAGGAAGACGACGTTTCTCACCATGAAGATACACACGACGTTCGGCTACTTCACCATCTTTGGTATAAGATTCCATTGGTGTGGAAATACCCACATGATTACTCAAAATTTGGCTAGCATTGTATACAGCAGAATTTACATCTTCTTCTAATATTGGCAACATCTTAGCTAATTGTTCCACTTGTTCTTTATTTTGTTCCAATAATTTTTCTTCAGCTAATTCTGCTTTTTCTTCCTTATCACTCTTAGAAGAAGTTGCCAAAGGTTGACTTAGTTTACAACCATCTCTATAAAGAGCCACCGCTTTTAGACCAAGTCTCCAACCTTCTTCATAAGCATGTTTGACATCTTCTAGACCAACTTCATTTGGCATGTTGATAGTCTTTGAAATGGCACCAGATAAGAAAGGTTGCACAGCTGCCATCATATAGATATGTCCCATGTAAGGAATAAATCTAGTTCCTTTTTTACCATTTTTGTTAGCAGTATCAAAAACCTTGTAATCTTCTACTTTCAAATGTGGAGCACCTTCGATAGTCATCGTACCACAAACATAATCATTGGCTTTTTCAATTTCTTCTTTTGTAAAACCTAATTCTTTTAATAAATCAAAATTTGGATCATTGTATTTTGCTTCGTTGAAACCTAATCTTTGTAATGTTTCTTCACCAAGAGTCCAAACATTGAAAATAAATTTGATTTCAAAAGCACCTTCGAGCGCTTTATTGATACTTTCCATATCCGCAACATTAAAACCTTTTTCTTTCAAAGTAATAGCATTGATATGTGGAGCATTGGTAATGTCCGCGGTACCACGCATATAATTGATAATTTCAACAATCTGACTTTCAGTATAATTTAAATTACGCAAAGCTGTAGGCACGGCTTCATTGACGATACGAAAATATCCACCACCAGATAATTTTTTGAATTTGATAAGAGCAAAATCAGGCTCAACACCAGTAGTGGCACAATCCATAAGCAAACCAATAGTTCCAGTAGGAGCAAGTAAAGTTGTTTGAGCATTTCTAAAGCCAAATTTTTCACCCATGTCGACTGCATCATTCCAACTTTCACGAGCAGCAGCCAATAAATAAGCTGGAGCATATTGTGGATCAATAGCCACAGGTTTTACCGCAACTTTTTCATACTCAGTTACAGGTGCATTGAAAGCAGCTCTCCTATGATTTCTCATCACACGAAGCATGCCTTCTCTATTTTTTTCAAATTTTGGGAAAGTTCCTTTGAACTTAGACATTTCAGCACTTGTCTTATAACTTTCAGCCGTCATAAGTGCAGTGACTGAAGCCGAAAATCCATAAGCTTCATTTGATTCATAAGGAATACCCGCTGTCATAAGAACTGAACCAAGATTGGCATAGCCAAGACCAAGAGTACGGAAATCAAAACTACCACGAGCAATTTCTTCACTTGGAAATTGAGCCATTAGTACTGAAATTTCAAGCACTGTGGTCATCAGACGAACGCCATGTTTGAATTCATCAACCAAGAAAGTATTATTACTATTTTCAAAAAAATGAGCAAGATTAAATGAAGCAAGATTACAAGCAGTATTGTCTAAAAACATGTATTCACTGCATGGATTGGAACCATTGATACGTCCAGATTGAGGACAGGTATGCCATTCATTGATATTATCATCATATTGAAGACCAGGATCTGCACAAACCCAAGCAGCATAAGCAATCTCATCCCAAAGTTTACGAGCTTTAATTGTCTTACAAACACTACCATCAACACGCCAAGTAAGATTCCAACTACCATCGTTGTCTAAAGCTGACATAAATTTGTTTGGCACACGAACTGAATTGTTGGAATTTTGACCAGAAACTGTCTGATAAGCTTCTCCTTCATAATCACTTGGATAACCCGCTGCAATAAGAGCAGCGACTTTCTTTTCTTCTTCTACTTTCCAATTTACAAATTCTTCAATATCTGGATGATCAAGATTTAGAGTAACCATCTTAGCAGCACGTCTGGTAGTACCACCAGATTTGATAGCACCAGCAGCTCTATCACCAATACGAAGCCAACTCATAAGACCACTTGATCTGCCACCACCTGACAAAGGCTCACCTTTACCACGCAAAGCTGAAAAATTGGTACCAGTACCAGAACCATATTTGAAAAGTCTAGCTTCTCTTACCCACAAATCCATGATGCCACCTTCACCAACTAAATCGTCTTTGATTGATTGAATAAAACAAGCATGTGGTTGAGGATGAGTATAAGCATCTTTGGCTCTAGTCATTTCTTCAGTATCTGGATCAACATAATAATGACCCTGAGCGTTACTATTGATACCATAAGCCCAATTCAAACCAGTGTTGAACCATTGAGGAGAATTTGGTGCCACCATCTGGCGCAAATGCATAACCACAATTTCATCATAAAAAATCTGAGCATCCTTGGCTGAGGCAAAATAACCATATTTTTCTCCCCAATATCTCCAAGTACCCACAAGACGATGGATTGTCTGCTTTACACTGGTTTCAGGTCCAAGCACGGGTGACCCGTCAGTGTTTAGCTTTGGCATACCATCGTCATTGTGTTGAGGTACTCCTGTTTTACGAAAATATTTTTGGGCAATAATGTCCGTTGCAACTTGTGACCATTGTTTTGGTATTTCAATATCTTTCATTTCAAAGACTACAGTTCCATTTGGTTCACGAATGATAGATGTACGTTTTTCGTATTCCACCATATCAAAAGGGCTTTTTCCTTCCTGGCTAAATACACGTCTAAAACGTAAACCATTTTCTTCATAGGAAAAATTAACATCAGTTTCTTGTCCTAGGCAAAGACCCTGGAAAACCTTAGAGTTGACAGCACCCATATTTGTAAAAGATTAGAATTTAAAAAAGAAAAATCTATAACTATAAATTTTTCTTTTCTCAAATTATAATATACTATATGTAGTGGTCTGAAAAATTAATAAACACAACATATTGTGTTTTCAATAAGCAATAACTATTATAACACATAGTCTCAAATTGCTCAAAATACCATATCTTCGGCTTAGTTTAGCCACAAAAAAGGACTATAAAAAAATAAACCAAAAAAAATAAATAAGTTATCCACAAACTATACTAATGTTATACAAATAATTGATTAAGTTAAAAAAATAGCGTAAAATAGAGGAAGGCTAGAAAGGCTTAAAAAGCTTGAAAAGCCTGAAATGCTTTTGTTAATCATACAAAAACATTTATTTTAAAAAAATGTTTAGAAAAATTTTAAAGCCTTTTGAGCCTCTCTGGCCTTTCAGGCCTTTCCTAGCCTTTTACTATGTCCTACAAAGTTTACGAACTAGATGAAGAATTGAATCCTCAGACCAAAGATGCTTCCTCCTCCACCGCCGAATCGACGGTTACGGCGGACAAGGAGGATCGTCTTGTAACACCTGAAGAAATATTAGATACCGAAGAACAATCTATTGAGATATCTTTACGTCCCCAAAATCTAACTGAGTTTGTTGGACAAAACCATATCAAGGAACCCTTAATAATCTCTATCGAAGCAGCCAAAAAAAGAAAAGAACCAATTGAGCACGTCTTGCTTTATGGTAATCCTGGGCTTGGCAAAACAACTCTAGCCAATATCATTGCCAAGGAAATGGGCGTAAATATCAAAGTCACAGCTGGTCCAGCACTCGAACGTGTTAGTGACTTGGCAGCGATACTTTCCAACCTGGCAGAAGGTGACATTCTTTTTATTGATGAAATTCATCGTGTCAACAAAACAGTTGAAGAAATATTATATAGTGCTATGGAAGATTATGCCCTAGACATTATCATTGGTAAAGGACCAACTGCCAGAACTCTACGTATGCCTCTAGAAAAATTTACCTTGATTGGTGCCACCACAAAACTAAATCTTTTATCTTCCCCACTTCGTGATCGTTTCGGGCATGTTTATCATCTAAATTTTTATGAAGATAGTGATATTGAAAAAATAATAAATAGAAATGCAAAACTTCTAGAAGTAAATATTGAAAATGATGCTGACAAATTAATCGCTGTCCGCTCTCGCAAAACTCCTCGTATTGCTAATAGATTACTCAAACGTGTTCGTGACTACGCACAAGTCAAACATAATGGTATAATAAATGCAGAAATTGCTAAGTTGGCACTTGAAATGCTCAATGTCGATGAATATGGACTGGATGAAATCGACAGAAAAATTTTACATTTCATTATTGATAATTTTGCTGGTGGACCTGTCGGGCTAAATACCTTGTCTTCGGCTATCGCTGAAGAGATGGATACTGTTGAGACAATCTACGAACCATTTCTCTTGCAAATAGGCATGCTAGAAAGAACTCCACGAGGCAGAAAAGCGACTGGAAAAGCATATAAACATTTGGGAAAGAAAATGCCAAAACAAAGTGAAATGATTTAAACCATTTAAAATTCTACCATTAAAAATTGTTTTAATCCCGACCTAGTCGGGACTAAATTTAAAATTATGATCTCTATCCCCTTTTACATCATTCTTTTCCTTTACCTCATTTTCCTTTGTGTCTTTGTAATTTTTTCACTAATAAACTTTTATCACATTATATCTACAAGCTCTATTGATTTTGAAAGTTTTACAATTACATTTGTCGTCCTTGTCCTAACAATTTTTACTCTTTTTTTTACATGGAGAGTTATAAGTACAGTAGACTGGGCACAAAATTTAATTTTATTTGACATTAATTGGTTTAACTAAATATATGAGTGTATCTAAAGTTATCAAACAAAAAAATTACGAAAAAGTAATTTTTATATTACACCGCCACCCTTTCACTTTTATTCCAACATTATTATTGTTTATTGTATTGATGCTCATCCCTGTTGCATTATATTTCATGTTAAATAGTCTATTTCCACAACTATTTATAAATATAACATCAAATACTCTGTTAATTTTATTTGCTAGTGTTTATTATCTTTCTACTTATTTATTTTTTTATGGTAGATTTATAGATTTTTATTTAGATATGTGGATTGTTACCAATGATAGAATTGTCGACATAGAACAACACAGTCTATTTCATAGAGAAATAACTGAATTAGACTTATACCGCATTCAAGACGCTACAGCTTCTGTCAAAGGTTTTTTTGCCACAATATTTCAATTTGGAAATGTGGATATAAAAACAGCTTCTTCTAATACAAAAATAATTTTTCAAAATATTCATAATCCAAATCATGTCCGCGAACAACTTATCAAACTGGCTGATGAAGATAGGAAATATCATATGAAAGATATCAAACTTGATATGAATTAGTGGAAATTGAGATACATAGAGATAAAATAGAGATGATAAGTTATCTCTACTTATCTCTATTTTATCTCTTTATTTTTTATGCTAAAAATACTCAACCTACAAATAATAACTGCCTACTTAATCTTGATAAACTTAATCACTTTTATTACTTTCGGTATCGACAAATCAAAATCAATAAATAATGCCAGAAGGATTTCTGAAAAAACTTTGTGGATCATGTCTTTCCTCGGTGGATCACTTGGAGCGATGCTCGCAATGAAAATGTTTCGGCACAAGACGAAGAAGCTAAGTTTTCAAGCGATGATGGCGGTGATTCTGGTGATACAAATATTTGTAATATACCTTATACTAAAATAAAATTAAAAAAATCCTATGTTAATTACATAGGATTTTTTGTTTGTTTTAAATTTTATTCTTTCGCAACATTCCACAACAAATCAAATTGTTTTTTGTAATTCTCAATTATCTTAGAATGAGTATAAACAGTCGAAACAGGATTTTCACCAAAATAAGTTATAGTAGCCATATCATTATAAATATGTGTTTCCACTGGAAAAGCATAGGTATCGGGTAAATAACGAACATGAACATACTCAAATTTTTTATCACCAAATTTTTTTACTTCCTTTTCAAATTTATCACGATGTTTTTCATACATCAAAACGTGTTTGTGTATGTTGTTTTTTATTAGGTAAGAATTATGAATTTTGAACAATTTTGTTACATAATCATCTGTTACCTCATCGCCATAACCGGCACCTATAACATATTCAGAATCATTAGAATGTAACTGGTCTAAAATTATTTTGTTGAACAAATTATAAACTTCTTCCTTACCTGAGTAAGTTTGAACGTCTTGATTCCACAAGTAATCAAAATAACCTTTGAAAGAATCAAATATTTCTTTTTTATCAAAATAAATAATAGTAGGTACATCTCCATAAAGTATAAAACTAGTTTTTCCTCTATACAAATTTATTTGCATTGGTATTGGAAGAATAGTACTAAATTTTTTTAATTTACTTATCTTGAAATCTTGGTCTCCTGCCATCTCAAATCTTTTCTTTATCAAGTCATAGGAATCCTTATAAACAAGCATGCTATTTTTTACACCTTTTTTTATTCTATCTTTGTGAAACTGATCATAAAATTTTTTTATTTTTGTACTGTTGTTTCCCAAAGAAGCACCCAATACAAAATATTCATCTTCTTTTTCAAGTTCTTCAAGCATATTATAAAAACATCTATGCAAAGCATCAAAACCAGTCTCAACTACAACATCTTGATTCCACAGATAATCAAATTGTTTCATATATCCTTTGGCAATCTCTTCATTCTCAATAATATTTATGAAACCACCATCTTTCCAAATAATATTGGCTACTTTGTTACCATAGATACATATCACATGAGGACTCGATACACTAGCTGACAAATATTTGTAATGATAATAGGGTTCGTCATTTAAATTGCTATCTTTTTCAACACCTGCAAGATCTGCTTCTGGATCAAGTAAATCATACCAATTTATCTTTTTTTCTAATCTAGTCTTTTTACACTCTCTGGCAAGCTCGGGGAAATAATTATCCATACCATCTTTACTACCACCAATCCAATAGACATCTTGTACATTTGATATTTCGTCAAAAAACATTCTGACACCATCTTTCCCTCGTAAATTTTGAGTAGTATCGTCCCACAAAATATCAAAATATTTTTTAAAACTTTCGGCAACAGCTGGATTAATAATCTCTACGGTAGTAAAAGGTTCAACAAAAATTAGGAGTATAACTCTATCCTTCAAAATATTGGTCTCATTCGTTTTTGAAAAAACATTTGGAATGATTTTATAATTTATAAAATCACCTAATTTATTTTTCAATTTTTGTTCATTTTCATCCAATTCACCACCAATTAAATTTATAAAAAATTTCCTTTGTTCTTGAATTTTTAAAAATTTATTTATATTTTTTTCACCCATAGCTTCAAACCAACTACTACTTGTCCCACCCAAAATATTCATATGATCTCCCTCTTCCATACTTTCGTAGATACTCAACATTTTCTTTTGCATTTCTGCCAGGCCTTCATAAATAATAATCTCCTGAGATTGTATTTTGTGTTTACTTTTTAGCTCATCAATAATATCTTCGGCCAGTTTTTTCTTTTCCTCTACTTCTCCTAGCAATCTCGTTGGATCAAGCACATTAAATCTAGCAACACCACGCGTCTGACTCTTGCTAACTAGCTTCTTTTCCTCCAATTCTTCGAGTGCCAGATATACCAAATTCCTATGCATTCCAGTCGAGCGCACAATATTGCCAGCTTTGGCCTCGCCAAGCTCAAAAAGAGTGGTATAAACCGTGGCTAAATTCTTGGTAAAACCTAATTTTTGTAAATCTTTCAAAAGCATAATAATCTTGTTTTTGTCATATTGTCTATGACAATTTTATTTAAAAAGCTCTATTTATAGCCACATTTATCATATGATAAATGTCACCATAAGTCAAGTGACAGTATTGACAAAGTGCCAAAATAATGCTATACTAAGCCGTTCTAAACTAAAGAACCAAAAAGATCGAGAAGAAGTGAATTGCAAAATAATTGAAATCTACTTCTTCCCGATCGATGCCCGAACCACTTCGGTTCATGCGTTTTAGGGAGGTCAGCGGCACCTAGTCCGCAGTCCTTTTAGGAGGACAACATGCGTTTCATTTCCGCTCTTTTCGCCATCGCCCTCATCGCCTCCACCTCGACGCCGACCCAGGCCCAGTCGTATGGGTTCGTCAACGCCGAGGCCAAGGTCGACACCAGCGACATCGTCCCGACCTTCAACGCCCTCTGGGGCAAGTCGTTGGTTGGACAGATAGGCATCGAAGCTTTCTTCCTCCATACGAAGGGGTGGGAGGAGGTCTACGTGGGACCAACCTGGACACCTCTCGAAGGTCTCACCTTCGGCCTCTCGGGCGGTATTCAGCGAGTCGACGAGCAGAACTTCGAGCCACGCTTCGCAACATCCGTTCTTGGTTCTTACGAAGGTTTTTCCTTCCTTGGAATCTTCGAGTGGGACCTCAACGGCGTGTCGGGACTCTGGTACAAGGCCATCGCCTCGTACCAAGTCACCGACTGGCTGAAGCTTGGAGTGGAAGGCCGTCGCTTCAAAGGCATCGGCCCACACGTCTCGGCGGCACTGTGGAACACCAAGCTTAGCCTCTGGGCAAGCTGGGTTCCCTTCAACCCCGAGGGTGAATCCGACGTCGCCCGAACCATGTTCGGACTGAAGTACGGATTCTAAAAGAAAGGCTAGGCGCAGGCCTCTGAAGGCGCCACCCCACAATCCAAGCGTGTCATATTTATATGACCGAGGAAAGTGGGGACTCAACTCTTTTTATCAAATTTATTTTGGTAAAAAGTGAGAATAAAAAATCTCCACATATAGTTGGAGATTTTTTGTTTGTTGAATTTTTACTAAGAAGTTTTTTAAATCTATTGAAAGTATCTAGAATTAAATAAGATTATCTTAAAAAAGATCCCTCGCTGTATTTTCAGCTCAGGATTTTTAAACTACTCTACCACCGTATTCACCCGTTTCTGTATTTACAGTAATTTCTTCACCTTCTTTGATAAATATTGGAGCGTAAATGAGTAGACCATTATCCAAAACAATTTCTTTGGTTACATTGCCACCACTACTATCACCTTTGACAGCTGGTGGAGCA
>JAQUAW010000040.1 GCA_028687045.1 Patescibacteria group bacterium | reverse complement strand
TTCCAGATGTACTGAGTACGCAATCGACTATATTCTTCAGCACTTACTTTACCGAAAGAATTTTGGACGTGAATTTTCTTTGCTTTGTAGTGGTCTGTAGGAACATAATCTAAATCGCCAATCTGGCGAGCGAAAGAAGCTAAAATTTTTCTCGCTGATTCTGGTATTTCTCTGGTGTGGGCATCACTTAAAAAAGGAATCTGAGTTTCGTCCATTTCAGTAAATCTCTCTGCATGAGATAAAAGCATAGAGGCCAAAGAGCCAGAAAGGTAATAATTCATTCTTGGCTCTGTTTCTATGTCCTCGGATAACTCTGACAATTCAACATCAGTGTCAACTTGTGGCCATCGACCTGTTAAGTATTCTGCAAATATTATTGCTGATTTTAAAATTTCTTTCTGTTCTGGTGTAATTTCTACTTCAGGCATTATTGCCTTGGGAGTTTCTTGTGGTGGAGTAAATTGTGACATTCTTTCAGAAATCATATATTTATGTGTTAAAAGACAAAATTTCTCCAATAAATATTTTCTTTTTACCTTATTTTAAATTTCCTACAACACTTGTTATACGCTACGTGTTACGCGTCATTCGTTACGCGATCAAATTAGTCAAAAACGTATACAAAGGTTGTGTTATATTTTCCAAAAGCCAACTTGAACCAAAAAGTAAAACTAAAGCCAAAACAAAACCGCCCATAATATCACGAGGATAATGCACTCCGACATAAACACGAGAAAAAGCAATAATTGTCGCAAGCAATAAAACAAAAATAGAAAAGCCAAGACCAGCACCCATAAGTACTACGCTTCCGGCAAGCAAAAATGACATGCTAGTATGGTCAGAAGGAAAAGATTTCCAAACTTCGATTGGATGAAGCAACATTTTTGTTTCAGGAAATTCGACTATCGGGCGAGGATGCTTCCAAAGTAAAGCAATACCATAACTAATAGCAAAAGAAAAAACAAAAACAGTAAGCAATATTTTTACCATTGTTTCAAATTTTTCTGGATCAACACCACCCAAAACAAATACACCCCAAGTAATAACAAAAAATGCCAAAACATAAATAAGTAAGTTGGCTGACAAATACATAAGTCTATCAAGCCAAGCACGTTTGCCGACTTGAGCGTTTATTTTGAAGAATAGTTTTTGTGATATAGACATAACACTTCATCACTTTAACACCTAATCACCTGATCACTCTCAGATTACTTAGATAAATTAATTAATATTTTTTTCTACTGATTTTATTTCTGACCAAAGCATTGCACCAATTTCTTCTCCAAGATCTAAAGCTTTTTTATAATCTTTGTGTTCTATCCAATTTTCATCAAGTGCAAAATAAAATATATATTTTGATTCATTTAATGATCCATAGGACATCTCATAAAAATTTAATTTTACTTTATCTCTTCGTCGACCATAGCCTTCCACAAAATTTAATATTACAGACATAGATGATCTTCTCAATTGAGAGACTGACGAATACAATTCTTCTTTAGGAAATTTTTTTGTTACTTCATAAGCGCATTTTACATAACTATGCATTAGTTTTTTTAATTTATTTTGAAACTCACTCATTGTATTTTCCAACATAATTCAAAGTAGTGTGATTAGGTGATAAGGTGATTAAGTGATTAGGTATTTTTTAGATAACGCAAGTATGCTTCCACAAAGGAATCCAATTCTCCATTAAGAACCCCTTCATCATCTGTCGTTTCATATCTAGTGCGCAAATCTTTGACCATATGATAAGGATGCAAGACATAACTACGTATTTGACTTCCCCACTCTGGACTTTTGTATTCTCCGCGAAGTTTTAGTCTTTCTTCTTCATCTTTCTCTTCTTGAACTTTTTGTAATCTAGAAAGCAAGACTTTCATTGCCAATTTTCTATTTTGTTGTTGAGATTTTTCATTTTGACAAGTCACGGTAATGCCTGTTGGAAGATGTACCAGACGCACAGCACTATAAGTCGTGTTGACACTTTGGCCACCATTACCACCAGCCATAAAAGTATCAATACGTATATCTTTATCATCTATTTTGACGTCTTCTGATTCTTCTAGCTCAGGAATTACTTCCACCAAAGCAAAAGAAGTGTGACGCATTTTTTCGGCGTCAAATGGTGAAATACGTACCAAACGATGTGTACCATGTTCGGATTTCAAATGTCCATAAGCGAAGTTACCTTCTACTTGAAAAGTAACAGATTTGAATCCAGCTTCCTGGCCCTTAGTTTCATCCAAAATCGTTGTTTTCCAGCCTTTTTGGTCCGCATAGCGAAGATACATCCGAAGTAGCATCTCAGCCCAATCCTGAGCCTCTGTACCACCACTGCCAGAGTGGATGGCGACAATAGCACTCTCTTTATCATGTTTACCGTCAAACAAGGTCTTGAACTCTAATTTGAGGATATTCTTTTCCAAAATTACATATTGCTTTTCAATGTCTTCTCGCATATTCACGTCCTTATCGGCTTCGTCCATTTGTGCGATTTCTAGCAAATCTTTCGTTTCTTTGTCATATTTACCCCAAAGATCAATTTCGGCTTGCAAATCACTCATTTCTCTACTTTTTTTGGTAGCATTTTCTTGATCCTTCCAAAAATCTGGTTTGTTTACTTCTTCTGCGATTACCAAAACTTGTGACTGTTTTTTGGCAATATCCAAAATATCGTACATTTCTGACAATTTTTTTTGTAGATTTTCAATTGATTTTAGCACTTCTTGCTTTTCCATATTTGAGATTATTTGTTACCTTATTATGCCTTAATTTGAAATAAAAGACAAGGGAAAAAAATACCTAATCACTCTATCACCTAATCACCAGAACACATATCAAAAATAAAAAACAGCCTTATAGAACTAAGACTGTTTTAAAATTTCTGCGTTTATCCACGTAAAAATCTGTTTAAATCTGTTTAAATCAATGCCTACATCATCCCACCCATACCACCACCCATAGCAGATGAAGAAGAATCATTTTTACTTGGCAAATCTGTTACTACAGCTTCTGTAGTCAGGAACATTCCAGCAACAGAAACAGCATTTTCAAGAGCACTACGAGTAACTTTGGTAGGATCAATTATACCAGCAGCCACCATATCTTCATATTGGCCAGTAGCAGCATTGAAACCAAAATTTCCTTCATGTTTTTTGACTTCAGCCACAACCACAGCACCTTCAAATCCTGCGTTTTGAGCAATAATGCGAAGTGGTTCTTCAATAGCACGTCTCAAAATGTTGACAGCGACTTGTTCTTCATCAACCAAGTTTAAATTATCCAAAATACGTCCAGCACGAATAAGGGCCACACCACCACCAGGCACCACACCTTCTTCAATAGCCGCTTTGGTAGCACCGACAGCATCTTCAATACGATGTTTTACTTCTTTCATTTCTGTTTCAGTAGCAGCACCAACACGAATGACAGCGACTCCACCAGAAAGTTTGGCAAGACGTTCTTGTAATTTTTCTTTTTCAAAATCTCCTTCAGCTGTTTCAATCAATTTTCTAATTTGGGTGACACGTGATTCTATTTTGGCGACTTCACCACCACCTTCGACAATGGTAGTATATTCTTTATTAGCTATTACTTTTCTAGCACGACCAAGATCTGCCAAAGTAGTATTTTCCAATTTCAAACCAACTTCTTCAGTAATAACATTAGCACCAGTAAGAATGGCGATATCTTCAAGCATTTCTTTGCGTCTATCACCAAAACCAGGAGCTTTGACAGCGAGAACATTGAAAGTACCACGCAGTTTGTTCAAAACCAAAGTTGCAAGAGCTTGACCATCGACATCTTCCGCAATTACTACGAGTTCCTTGCGACCACTTTCAACAATTTTTTCCAAAATTGGGACAATCTGTTCAACTGAAGAAATCTTTTTGTCAGTCACCAAAACCAAAGCATCTTGATACTCAGCTTCCATACGTTCATTGTTGGTAACCATATATTGAGAAACAAGACCTTTATCAAAACGCATACCTTTGACAGTCTCTATTTCCATACCAAAAGATTGAGAATCTTCGACAGTAATCACACCATCTTTGCCAACCACTTTCATAGCTTCTGCAATCTTCTCACCTATTTCTCGATCATTGGCTGAAATTGAAGCTACATTCGCTATTTCATCTTCTTCTACTTGTTTGGCAATATTATCACGAAGCTCTTTGATAATAGCTTCAGATGCTTTGTGCAAACCACGATTAAGCGCCACAGGATTAGCACCGGCTGTCACATTTTTCATTCCTACTTTGACAATTGCTTGCACAAGAACAGTAGCCGTAGTCGTACCATCTCCTACGACATCATTGGTTTTGTTGGCAACTTCTTTGATAAGTTCTACTCCAATATTTTCAAATTTATCTTCTAGTTCAATTTCACGAGCTACTGACACACCATCTTTGGTAATCACTGGAGCACCATAACCTTTGTCCAAAACAACATTACGTCCTTTTGGTCCAAGAGTTACTTTGACCACATTGGCCAAAATATTGACGCCATTAACTAGAGCTTGTCTAGCGTCGTTATCAAATTTTATTTGTTTTGCTGACATATATTTTATCATTCTGAGCGTAGCGAAGAATCTTTCTTACTACATACGCCTTTAATTAAAAATGTATCGAATTAAAATAGTTTATCTTAGGAAAGATCCCTCACCCTCTTCGGGGTTCAGGATGATAGTACATTATTCCACAACAGCAATCACATCCACACTATCAAGTATTTTATATTCAACATCACCTATTTTTATTTCTTCTCCACCCCATTTTTTGAACAATACTTTCATACCAACAGCCAAATCTAATTTAGCTAGTTTTTCACCATTACCAAGTGCGATGATTTCACCTTGAGCTTTTTTTTCTTTATCCAATGTCTCTGGCAAAATAATTCCAGAAAGAGTTTTTTCTTCCTCTAATTGAGGTTTGACCAAAATACGGTCACCAAGTGGTCTAATATTCATATAGTTTTTTCATTCTGAGCGTAGCGAGGAATCTTTCCTAGCACGCACATATTTAAAAATAAATTCTGTCACTCAATGTGAGTGAGTGATAATATCTTACAACTAGTTACTTGAATTGTCAAGATAAAAATTTGTGAAAAAAATTAGGCACAAAAAAACCAATGTTAGCAACAGCTCGATGCGACGACCGTATAAAAAATTCGTGATGCCTGTCAGAAAACACGAATTTAAAACAGCGTACGCTTCACGCATGTTGCTAACACTGGCTTCTTTAGCGAACAACAAAGGTATATTAGTCAAAATTGACCAAAGTGTCAATCATAAAAAATTGGCTTCTTTTAGCCAATTTGATTTTTTTGGGGATAGATAGGTGGACTAATCTGTGGACAAACGACTTATAACTGCTAAATACAGAGCAAAAATCATAAGCCCGATATAAGAGGAAAGCAAATAATGATCAAAAAGTCCTAAAATAAGGAAAATAATCGCTAAAACAAGAGTAAAAAGCACTTTTTTATTGCCTACAATACTTAAATAATAAATAAAAAAAGACGCTAAAATAAAAGAAAAAAATGCAAAGCCAATAATACCATTTTCCACAATAAACAATAAAAATATATTATGTACTGGCTGATAGCTAGTTCCTACTTGCGTTTTGTCCAAATCAAAACTTGCCAAAGTATAATTGCCAGACCCTACTCCCAAAAATTTGTGATTATCCCAAATTTCTAGAGCTTCCCGATAACCAGTAACTCTTTCAGAAATTGATCTTACTTCATAACGTGATTTCACTTCTATTCTATTTTGTAACAAATTGAAAAAAAGCAAAGACAAAATAGCAAAGAAAATCAAACTAAAAATAATAGGCCAAGCAACTTTTTTGTTCACGATAAAACAATAGATAGAAATAAAAAATGCAAACAAAAACCAAGTAATCCAAGCACTACGACTAAAAGTAAAAAACAAGGCCATAGTCTGCACAAAGAGAAGTGACATCAAAAGAACTTTTTGTTTTTTGACTTCAATTTTTTTCATCAACAAAAAAGTAAAAATAATAACTAAAACCAAATAACCACCAAACATATTTGGATTACCAAACGTGCCATAAGCTCTAAGCCAACGACCGATGCTATCACTAGCAATGACAGAAACCCCTGAAACTTCGGGAGAATGCAAGGCTAATCCAAAAAATTTGCTAGCAAAAGTCTGTTGCATTAGAAACTGCCAAATACCAAGTAAGCTTGGCAAAACACTTCCCAAAACTACTGGCCACAAAATACTTTTTATTTTCAAAAATCCACTTGTCAAAATTATAAAAAATAAAAAAGAAAGCATCCACCATCTTGTCATCTGCCAGGCTACCTGAAAATTTTGAGCTACAAAAAAAGTATTAAACAGTAAGTACAACAAAAAAAATAAAATGGAAACGGAAAATAATTTTTCTTTACTCCAACCGGTATCTCTTTGGATTACTTTGTTTTTAAGTAAAATAAAGTAATCAATTATAAAAAAAATAACAGCAAGCCACATGAGCATCTCTGTCACATAAAACACACTAGTACCATATTGCCATTTTTCAGCATTTAAAAAATTATCTTGAACAATATAAACAGTTTGAATAGGCAAGAGAAACAAAAATAGTTGAAGTAAGTGTTTTTTTAGTTTAGAAAACATAATATTGAAATTTCAAATTTCAAAATCCAAATTTCAAACAAATTGCAAAATAACGAAACCAAAGTTATTTAAATTTAATCATTTGGATTTGGTTTGAAATTTGAGCTTTGATATTTGTAATTGAAAAATAAATTAACCTTAAATAATATCACTACAAATCTTACTCCACTTCTCATAATACTCTTTTCTTCTATCATTTTCGTGAAATTTCAAAAACTCATCAGAAATAACAACTCTGCTATCTAGCATATCAGCATACAAACCATAATTTTTTCTAACTTTATTATATTGTATTTTTTCTATCAACTTCAACAAATACTTTTTATTTTCAAAAAATTTTTCAAAGACATTTTTTATTTTTAAACTATTTTTATTATCTTTTACTTGCAAATATTCTGGTAAATCATAATTATCTTCTTGCAAATTAACATAATTATTCAACCACTTATTAGCACGTAAAATACTTTGATAAAGATTGGCTTGGTCATATATTGGTATCAATTGCAAAATCCAATAAACAAGATACACATCGTCTCTATTACTCATTTGTAATTTTTCCAAATTAAGATTAGTGTCTGTAGCGTAAAAACTAAGACACATCCTATTTTTATGATTTAATTCAGAAGTACGCAAACGAAAAAACTTCAAAATTATTGTAGAAAAAAATCTCACAAGCCACAAATAATTTTTCTTGGCAATTATAAAAACATCGATATCACTGTCATTATTTGGGACACCAGCTGCTACAGTATTACAAATAAAAACTGAACGTAAAAAAGGTACGTAACGCAATTTTTTGACAGCTTTCTTGGCAATAACTAATTTTTCTTCTACTAACTTTATCTTAAGTTGACGATTTTTTACATTATCTTTTTTGTCTTTCAAAAAATAAAAATTATGTTCTGTCTCTATTTGTTTTTGAATTAAAAGATTTTCTAAATTAAACAAAAATTCTTCTTCTACTAACTTACTCGCTAACCATAGGAATTTCCTAAGCTCTGATTTGGTCAAAGGATATTCAAAAATATCAAAATAAGCCAAAGTCTTAAGTATGGATTCTTGTATTTGAATATCATTATAACTTGGCATAAATAAAAATATCTTAATTCACCTATTACCATTTTAACCTAAAACAGCTAAAAATAAAAGACAGGTTTTTTTAGACCTGCCTTTTTGACTATACTTAGCTAATATAATTATTCACTCAACTTTCCTTCAATTACGCCACTAACTTTGGTATCACTAGATTTACTAGAACCATCGCCATTGTGCTTACGGAAAAGTATAACCTGTTGCAAAGCTGTAATGCCAGTAGATAAAAACCAATAAAGTGCCAAACCACCTGGCAATTGGTAGCCAATCATAACGGTAATTACAGGCATGAAATAAAGCATTTGTTTATTCATCATGGCTGTCATTGATTCATCTTTTCCGGCAGGACCAGCTTCTTTTGGAGTTTTTTTACGAGTAAACATCTTAGCTTGAATAAATTGAGCTGCACCAGCAAGCAATGCCAAGAAAATATTTCCATTTTCTTTCAAATCAAACAAACCTAAAGTTACTGAATTGATATGTTCTGGATTTTTTACAAAAGAATAAAGCAATTCAAAATTATCACCCTCAAAAACAGAACTAAGCACCCAGTAAAGAGCTAAGAACACTGGTAATTGAATAAGCAATGGCAAACAAGAACCAAATGGATTTACTTTGTGTTCTTTATAAAGAGCCATTGTTTCAGTAGCAATTTTTTGTTGATCACCTTCGTATTTTTTCTTAAGAGCTTCTAATTTTGGTTGTAATTCTGTCAAATCTTTTTGAGCCTTGATTGATTTGTTGGTACTTGGAAATAAAGCCAACTTGATAAGTAAAGTGATAACAAAAATCACAATACCCACATCAGGAATAAGATTATATATCCAAACAAAAAGATTGAAAATAGGTTGAGTAAGTATAGCTTCGAAAATAGCTCCCATAATAAAAATATTAATTTCAATATAATTATTAATTAATAATTACTAATTAATAATTGGTTAATAAAGTCAATTATATCATTTATGTCAGTACAAGACAATTAGGCTTCCTTTTTTTCTTCATCGACAGAAGCTTCTTCAGCACTTTCTTCAGTGACTTCTGCGATTTCTTCTTTTTTTGTTTGTAAAGCCTTTTCTACTTCACTAATATCATCTTCACTACTTATTTCTTTTTCGCCACCTAAATCTTGAACTTTTATTTTCCAACCTGTTAAGTCAGCTGCTAAACGAACATTTTGGCCACCACGACCAATCGCCAAAGAAAATTGATCACTATCTACCATAGCAATAGCTTCCTTTTCTTCTTCATTTAATTCAACACTACTAACTTTGGCAGGAGACAAAGAATGTTTTATATAATCAACAGCATTATTACTATATTGGATAACATCGATTTTTTCACCACCAAGCTCTTCAATAATAGTAGTAATACGACTACCACGTTGACCAATACAAGAACCGATTGGATCAATAGATTCATCTTCAGTAAAAACAGCAACTTTTGATCTATTACCAGCATCTCTTGCAATACCTTTTATTATAACATCTCCAGCTAAAATTTCTGGAATTTCTTGATTGAAAACTACTTCCACCATACGTTTATCTTTGCGAGAAAGAATAATTTCTGGTCCACGTGTTCCCATAGCTACAGATAAAACATAAAAACGCATACGATTACCAAGATTGTATCTTTCACGAGACATCATTTCAGTACTTGGTAAAAGACCTGTAATTTTACCTAAATCAATTACAAAACCACCAGTTCTATCACGACGTTGCACCACACCTTGTACAATAGCATTTTCTTGTTTTTTGAAATCTTCAAAAACATTGCCACGTTCTGCTTCACGCAATTTTTGGATAATAACTTGTTTGGCAGTTTGAGCAGCCATACGACCGAAGTCACCCGGTACTTCCAAATCAATTTTGATAATTTCACCAAGTTTGGCTTTTTTGTTGTGAGTTTTCGCTTCTGTAAGCATCATTTGTGTTTTTGGATTGAAACGCATTAATCCTTCCATTTCTTCTTCACTAAGATCTCTTTCTGCCTTATGAGCTTCTTCACGACGCTTAGCCAATTCTTCTTGATCATGAAGCAAAGTTTCTTCATCAATATCTTCAACAACTTCTTTTTCATCCCAAACTTTCATATCTCCAGTTTCAGGATCAAAAACGACTTGAATATTTTGTTGTTTATTACCAAAATCTTTACGATAAGCTGCTCCCAAAGCGGCTTGTAAGGCATCTAAAACCACATTATATTCTAGACCTTTTTCATCGCAGATGAACTGCAAACTTTTTGCTATTTCTGATGACATATTTTTATTAATATAAATAAATAAGTTAAATTTTTGTTTAAAATAGCTAGCATTTTATGATGCTAGCTAACTGATATATATCTTATCAGTAAAGTGCCGTTTTGTCAAGTTTTGTTACAAAATCAATTCAACTCTCCTTCTTCCAAATCAGCCCATTCACTAACCACACATCGGATATGTTCTCCGGTAACTTTTGGCCAGCCTTTTTTCTCCAAAATTGAAGATTCTTCTTTTTGAATTTCTTTGACTTTTTTGACAATTTCTTTACGTAAATTTTCAATATCCTTAGCTTTGTCTAAAGAATTTTCTTGCTTCCTCAACTCTAAAAGTTCTTTTTTTAATTCCATAACTCTAACACTTTCCAAGCCATGTTCCTTTGCAATATTACCAGCAGCACCATAGAGCAAAGCCACAGCATGGTCAGGGGCTTCTTTTTCATGAACATGAATCATAGCAGCA
>JAQUAW010000006.1 GCA_028687045.1 Patescibacteria group bacterium | reverse complement strand
GCCCTTCTCAAAAACTGTTTTCAAAAAAAACTTATCACCAATCAAATTTATAAAATTATCTTTGGCTATTACAGCTTTGATATGTTCAGGATATACATTAACTCCATAAATAGTGGCGGTATAATCACTCCTACCAAAAACGGTAATAATTGGTAAATTCCAAATATTTCCCATATCTATTTTACTTGAAAATTTTTCTTTAATTTCATCTGTTTTATAAACAACCCCTATATCTTTTATATCATACCTAATTAGAGGTAAACCATTGTCAGAAGTACAAACCAAATGATTGTTTATTGACTCAAAATATTTATTCCAAGGATGATATTGATATATAGCAGGCACAAAACCATTTACCAAACCAAATAAACTTCTAGATTCTGAATTATTCTCCAAAAATTTTCTCAATTTGATAGTAAATTCACTTTCATGTCCCATGAACCCAACCTCTGAACAACCATAAACATTAAAGCCACTTTGTAAAAAATTATTTATCCCAGAATTTTTGTATAAATTATCTCTCCAATTTTCTGGAAAAGACTCAGCTGAAAACATGAATTTCAAATTTATTTTTTCCCAATCTATACCCACATCATCATTTTTACCATCTAAAATGATATCACGTAAAAATGGAGGATAGCCCATCAAGATTGTCTGATCAAATAAAGGTGACAATTTATTTATTGTACTAAAAATATCTTTTTTATTTATACCTGCTGTTACTATAGACCCTCTCATTCCATCAGACAAAATATCTCTTACTGCATTAGCAGTAACTACTCCAGCAATATGTGCACCCAAATAGAAACAAACTATAAATAAGGTTTTTTTATTATCGGTATTATACAAATCTTTAAAAAAAACCTCATGCACTAATTTTAAATCCTTGTCATATTTAGCAAAACGTGGCCAAAAATGAGGACTACCAGTTGTGCCAGAACTTTGGGATATTAGTGAACTTTGAGTGACATCTCCATTCCAACATAATTCACTCAAACTATATTTATAAATATAATTCTCCTTATCAATAACAGGAACCCCACTTTTAAAATCTTCTATCGTAATAATTTTTTTATGATCTACTGAATTTTTGGATAAAAAATCTTGATAAGCTGGTACCTTTTCAGCAGCTCTATGAAACAATTCCAAAGCATATTCTTCCCCTTTTTTAACCCAAAAATCAGCTGGTTTTGTCTTCAAATCAGCTGAAAGTTTTTCATAGGAATCATACATAAAATTATTTTAAGTCTGGAATAATCTTTTTAATTTCAGTAACAATTGAACCTTCCTTAATTAAGGAATTCATTTTTTCAATATCTAAAGACATTTGTCTATCTTCATCATATTTTGAAATATCTGCTCTAACAAGATCATAAACTTTTTTACCAACAGAAGACAGATTCTCAATACCTCTTTCTTCTGCAGCATTACAAGCTACCAAAAGTTCTACAGACAAAACATAAGATATTTTTTCTTTGATATCTCTTGCTTTACGTGCAGCCACAAGTCCCATACTAACTACATCTTGGTTTTCTTCATTTGAAGGGATAGATTGTATAGAAGCAGGCACACACATAGTACGACACTCAGCTACCAAAGATGTTGGTATATATTGTGCTCCTTCAAAACCACAACGAAGACCAAATTTATCTCCTGCTAAAAAAGGTGTCAGACCTTCACTTCTTTTTCTATCCAACATTTTGTTTAATCTTCTTTCAGAAAGAATAGCTATTTCAGTCAAAGAAATTGACAACATATCCATTGGCATAGCAACTGGTTGTCCATGAAAATGTGCACCCTGGTAAACCATATCCATATCTTTGAAAAACAAAGGATTGTCATTAGCAGAATTCATCTCTGTGGTAATTTGTCTAGTTATATAATCCAAAGCATCACGTACTGCTCCCAAAATTTGTGGCGTAGCACGAAGAGAATAAACATTTTGAACATGAATACTACTATCTGTTACATTGCCATTTTCCTTAACAGTATTTTGTAATTTTTCTTGAATTTCTTTTAATTTCTCCTTTGTCCAAATCAATTTGCTATCTTTCAACATTTCACTAAGATTATAAGCAGTATTTATTTGTCCTGGATGTGGTTTGGCAAGTTCATGTGCTCTAACCAAAAATGGTTCAATAGAACCCAACAAAACTTCAATAGACAAAGCACTTATAGCCTCAGCTGTTCTAATCAGATTCCAAGTATCATAAACCTGCAAAGCTGCTACACCTGTCATCATAGTAGTACCATTGATAAGAGCTAATCCTTCTTTAGCCATGAGTTTAACAGGTTCTAAACCTGTTTTTTTCAAAGCCTCTTTGGTATCTAATATTTCACCTTGATACTCTGTCTTACCTTCACCCATGAGTGACAAAGCTATATGTGATGAAGGTGTAAGATCTCCACTAGCACCTACAGAACCAAATTGAGGTACACAAGGATGCAAACCTTTATTAAGCATAGCTACCATCAATTCTACTGTTTCCAACCTGATAGCCGAATAACCCTTGCAAAAAGCATTGATACGAAGTAACATCGCAGCCCTAACTTCTTCTTTGGAAAAAAGAGGTCCTACATTTGAAGAATGACTTCTAATAAGATTTTCTTGCAAATCACTCTGATGTTTTTTTGGTATTAATACAGAAACCAAAGGTCCAAAACCTGTAGTGATACCATAAACTATTTTTTCTTCATCCACCCATAAATCCAACATTTCACGTGATTCAATTATTCTTTTTTTTGCTTCCTCTGCAATTTGCACTTTTCTAAGACCAAAAGCTACTTCATGTACTTCGTTTACACCAAGTCCCTCCCCTGTTAAAAACAAAAACTCAGAATCCATAATATAAAATTAATTTTCAATTAATTAAAGAATTTTAAAATATTTTCTCTTTTCTTTTTTTCTTCTTCATTTTCTAAATCAAAAAGATCTTTTAAAGAAAATAGATAAACACCACTTTTTATATTACTACCATTAACTATTTTTCTTATAAGATAAGATCCTACCACACCAGACAAAACAGCTGCTCCACCAAGCTGTGGCCAAGAATAAAGATTTTTACCAACTTCTGACACTGAAATTAACATATCTGTATCAATATTTTCAATACCAATAAAATGTGTAATAGCTTTAGCTTTAGCCTCAATAGTCATTTCTTGAGGATTACCAAATTTTTTCAAAATTTCTAATCTCTGAGCAAACATCCCAAAGGTAAAATCTTGGTCATACCTTTCAACTTCAATAATCACACCATCAGCATTGTCAGCTACACTTATCAAAGGTTTTTTATATTTATCAGCCATTTGACGCAAAGCTATTTTTGACTTGATATCATCTACTTCATCTACTATAACATCTACTACTTCACCATTTATTCTAATAAAATCTTCAACATTTTTTTCGTTTATACCATCACTAAATAAATTTATTTGTAAATAAGGATCTACTTCATAAAGATATTCAGAAACTACTTCTGTCTTTTTTTTACCCAAATCATGTACACCAGCTAAAATTCTATTTAAGTTACTAAGCCCCAATACATCCATATCAGCAATATTGATATTTTTTGGGCCACCTTGTAAAGCACAAAGTCTAAGCATATTACTACCAACACTAAGACCAGCAAAACATACTTTTGCTTCACGAAATTTATTTTGTTCCTCCAAAGTTATAAGATTTTTATTTCTAGCCGTTCTTAATTCAAAATAATCATTCTCTAACAAAATTTTATGACAACTTCTTCTTTCGGGTATATAAAAATAAACAAATTTATCTTTATTTTCAAAAACAAAAGTCTTTTTCAATTCTGCCATTTTTTCTTTGTCATCTCTTAATATTGGATTTTTTATTTCACACAATTCTTCCAATTGTTCTTGCAGATTGTCACAAAAAATCACACCTTCTTTTTTTAATGTCTCTATTTTTTCAATATTCTCTTTTAAAATTATCATAAAAAAAATTAATTTTTAATCTGTTCTTTATCCTCCAAAATTTTTAATAAACCTTTATTAATCTTTCTAATAGTCAAAGGTCCACCGTAAATAAAACCTGTAATCATTTGCACAGCGTCAGCACCTGCTTTCATTTTAACATAAACATCTTCTGCTGTAAAAATTCCACCAACCCCAATGATTTTTAATTTGTCTCCTGCTCGTTCACGGATATGACTAATTATTTTGTTACTTCTATCTTGCAAATGTTTGCCAGAAATTCCACCAGGATGATTCAACTGTTCAGGAGATGATTCAAATTTTTTGACCCAAGATCTATTTTTTATCAGATTAGTTGCCACAATACCCGTAATCTCATATTTCAAACACAAATCTATCACCTTGTCCAAATCTTCATAACTCATGTCTGGTCCAATCTTGATGAAAATATCTTTCTTTATTTTTTTTCCAGAGAATACTGGTCCGCCTTGGGCGGAAACAATATTCATAATTTTCTGCAAAAGTTCTTCTATAAAAGAAACTTGAGCAAAAACATCACACTTAGCAACATTCGGACAACTAACATTTAAGGTAATATAATCAGCCAACTCATACAAATCCAAAAATGAACGGACATAATCATCTGCCATTTCTTTTCCTTCCAAACCTGTGGTCACCGCAATACTAATGCCATAAGGAATATCACGTTTTTGCATTTTTTTCTTAATTTTTCTAGCTGCTTCTAGACTACCACAATTGGACAAACCGTAGTAAACGATAAGACCATTATCTTTTGGTAAACGCCATAATCTTGGCTTAGGATTACCTGGTTGAGCTGAATTGGTAATTGACCCAAGCTCTGCAAAACCAAAACCAAGCATCGGATAGGCCAATGGTGCAGTAATATCTTTGTCAAAGCCTGCTGATAAGCCAACAGGATTTTTCAATTCAATATTTCCAAGCTTCACGTGTAAACGAGGATCATCAATAAACAAAAATTTTTTAATCAAAAAATAAAAAGGACGCACAACACTAATGGCGCCCAACATATTGATAACAAAATGATGTATTTTTTCTGGATCAGTTTTAAATAAAATTGGGCGAAGTATTTTTTTATACAACATATGATATCAATGCAATAGTTATATATTTAAACTTTATTTTTAGGATAACACAAATACTCACAAATAACACTAATAATTAAAACTTTCAGCATTTTAGGCCTTTTAAGCATTTCAAGCTTTTTAAGCCTTCCAATTACATTTCAGAGACCACATCTATTGTAAGCAATCCAAGAGCCTTTGTCAAAACTTCTGAAACTTTGGAACTCAAATATAATCTTGTCTTTACCAGCTCTTCACTTTCAGCATTCAAAACACTGTACTTATTGTAAAAATCATTATACATTTTGGCTAAATCAAAACAATATTTAGCAATAACAGATGAATTATAATTTTCCAATGATTTTGTAATAATTTCTGGAAAATCAGATACTTTCATAACTAAATTTTTTACTTCATCTTCTGTAAACAAAGCGAAATCAGTATCATCATTCAATTTACCGGTAAATTTTTTCTGTAAACTATTGATACGAGCTACTGTATAAAGTATGTATGGGGCACTAAAACCATCGAAACTTACAGCTTCATCAAAATCAAAAGTTACGACTTTGTCAGCTTCATGCTTTTGCATGGTGAACTTAAGTACAGCCATAGTCAAAGTGTGAGCAGTAGTATTTACCTTTTCGTTATCCCAATCTTCATGACGAGCTTTTGTTTCTTTTTGTAAATGTTCCAAAACTCTGTCTCGCAATTCTTCATAAAGAATTACATTGCCAGCACGAGAAGACATTTTACCACTTGGCAAATTGACTAGACCATAACCAATATGCGTCATTTTGTTATCAAAACCACTAAGCTCCAAAATTTTGTATAATTGTTTGAAATAAAAATTTTGTTCACTTCCTGTCAAATTGATACTTTCTTCCACCTCATAACGTCTAAATTTTTCAGAAGACAAAGCCAAATCACTAGTCATGTACACGCCACCGCCAGTACTTTTGCGAAGCAACGCAATATCCAAATTATATTTATTCAAATCAGCAATAATAGCACCACCTTCACCTACTTGCGCAATTTTCTTATCTAATAATTCATCAACCAATTTTTGACCGGCAGATTTCACTTCACTTTCATAAATAATAGAATCATGTTCTACTTTCATTTCTTGCATCAAGTCCGCAAAACCATCAGTACTCCATTTTCTGGTTTCAAAAAACAATTTAGTAATTTCAGCTTCTCCACTTTCCAGCTTTTGTTGCATGTCATCCAACTCAGCCTTATAATCTTCATCATGATCTTTTAAATAATTACTAGCTTTGGCATAAATCTGACCTAACATTTTTTGTTTATTTTCAGTATTTTCAATCTCTAAACTAGAAACATCAAACAAAGAACTATTTTTTATTCCCCACAAACACTTCACCACATGACGACCAAAGTCGTTGACGTAATTCATCGGGATAATATCATAACCACTCGCACGATAAACTTGGACAATAGTATTGCCAATACAAACATTGCGAAAATGTCCGATGTGAAATTCTTTGTGAGTGTTTTGACTAGGATATTCAATCAAAACTTTTTTATTTTGTCCAATATTATTTTTGCCAAAATCTTCATTTACTTCTGACAAAATTAATTTACTGACTTCTGATGTATTCAAAAATAAATTAACATAAGGTCCAAAAGGTTCTACTCTATCAATCAATTTGAAATTTGAAATTTTGGTTTTGAAATTTTCAGCCAATTCTTTGGCAACGTCCACAGGATTACTTCCGTTTTTTTTTGCTTCTTCAAATGCTGAAAAACAAATGTCTCCCATCTCAGCTTTTGGTGGAGTTGAAAATATTAGATTTTCTAATCCCAAAATTTCTTGAATTTTTGTTTGTAAAATTTTATTCATATAATTTATTTTCTAATATCACCCTTGTATAAGCCCACAGAGTAAAACTGATTTTTCAAATCTTCATATTCAGATTTACGCCTAGCGCAAAAAACAAATTCTTTATTATCAGCTAAAATAATATGGAAACTACTATATTCATCAATTTTTAACTCTTTTATCTCACTAAAATAAATTTTCTTAGTCATCATACTAAAACCATCTCCTAATACAATAAAATCATTATCAAAAACAACATTATGACGCATAAAAAATATAAGAACAAATACTAACAAAATATATAATATAAAATCAAATCTTCTATAATCAAATGATCTTAACAAATAAGGTTGAACTATAACAAATAACGTAATTGCAATCACAACTTTAATAAAACTTAAACTATTCAAAGTAAGCATTCCTTTGTTTTGTTTTGAATCTAATACAATTCCAAATTTCATAATTTATTTTACCTTAACAAAAAATCTTTTACCTTTTTGAATCACATCTTCCGGCTTAGTATCATAATCAAAAGCTTCAATCTTCTCATCATTTACTTTGACCCCACCCTGCTCTATCGCACGACGAGCATCACTCTTGCCAGTGCTAAGTCCTGATTCTACCAACACTTCAATAATATTATAACTTGTAGGTTTTAGTTCTGGAATTTCGTCTGGTCTATCTTTACTTTGGATGACTTTTTCAAAATGTTCTTGACCAAGCTTGGCAGCTTCTTCGTCCAAGAAAGTCTTAGTAATTTCATAAGCAAGTCTAAACTTAGCATCACGAGGATTAGCACCAGTTTCTAAATCTTTTTTAATTTGTTCAACTTCTGACATTGGCATACGTGTACAAATTTCAAAACCACTGACAATCATACCATCAGTCCAGTTCATAATCTTGCCGAACATATCTTCTGGAGTGTCTGCAAAAGCAATCATATTACCTTCACTCTTACCCATTTTTTTACCATTATTGTCTGTCAGAAGTTTGCCAGCAAGCACAAATTTTTCTTTGTTTTTCAAATCTTTCATCAGAGTTCGTCCAGCCAACATGTTGAAAGTCTGATCATTACCACCAATCTCACCATCCACATCCATAGCGACAGAATCGTAACCTTGCATCACAGGATATAAAAATTCATGTAAGTAAATTGGTTTTTCTTCTTTAATACGCTTATCAAACATGTCACGCTCCAACATTCTTTGTACAGTAAAGTGTGAAGTCAAATCAAGCACGTCAGCAAAATTCATTTTGAGAAACCATTCACTATTATAGCGAACTTCCACAGGATTTTCACCTTCAAAATTCAAAATTGCACTAGCTTGTTTTTGGTACATTTTGCAGTTCTCCAAAACTTGTTCACGAGTAAGTTTTTGTCTGGCAGCGCCCTTGTCAGTTGGGTCACCAATCATACCAGTAAAGTCCCCAATCAACATAATAACTTTGTGTCCAAGTTGTTGGAATTCACGAAGTTTGAGCATGGTAATGCCATGACCAATATGAAGAGTTGGAGCGGTAGGATCGTAACCAGTATAAAGAGTAAGTCTTTCGCCAGATTTTAATTTACTTTCCAAAAAATCACGCTTTGGGTAAATATTTTCTACACCACGTGATAACAAATTTTGGATTTTTTCTTCATCTGTAATTACATTCATATATTTATTTTAAAACAAATTAAGATACTAATAATCAAATCACTTATAACTAACATTATAAAGAAAGGTACTAATTTATGCAAATAATATTTTCTTTCATATATTTTTAGACTACCAAAGGTACGTGCAATGTGAATTCTGTACCATGATCATCTATTTGGCTTTGAACTATTTCTTTGGCATCTCCACCTGAATAAAATGTAAAATTAACTTCCTTTTCCCCGTAGTTACTATAATAAACAAAGGGGGTGTCGTCCATTTCATTACTTGGATAACGCCTAGAAAAAACTTCCAACTTACCTCCAAAAATCCTAAATCTATTTTGAAAATTTGTCAGACCAAGCCCTGTACTATTGGTGCTACTTGCTCCTTTGTTAAATATACAACTAGGATCATTAGGGTCCAAGTGTTTATCTTCCATTCCCTTACCAGTATCCGATATTTTTACTAGCAATTCTTCTCCTACAATTTTTATTTCTACTCTTATATTAGTATGTTTACCTGCGACTTCAATGGCTTTTTTCAAAGGGTTACGAATTGCATTTAATATAAAATTCAATAAAACACCTTGATCCATAACAATTTGACGGCCAGCTAATTTACGTTCCAATTCATTCCAATCTGCAATCACATTCAATTCCCTATTTTCTATACCATCATAATGATTTTCTCTTTGTAAAATAGAACGAAGATCAGAATCTATTTTAATCTCAGTTCCAGGATTAACTTCTTTTGAAAGACTCATTGATTTCTCTTTTAGACTTTTAAACTCAGTGCTAACAAAATATTCCATTACACGATGTAAAGTCTGTAATTTTGTAAAATTTCTGGCATTCTCTTTGACATCAGAATCTGGTAAAGCTCTAAGCAACAAATCTTCTACAGATACAAAGAATCTAGACCAATTTTTTTGTAAAAATTCTATTGTTTTATAAGGCACTTCCCCTTTTTTCTTTTCTAATAAACGTAAGTTACCCAATACTGTAGTAGCCAAAGTTGTCACATCGTGCTCAAAATGTTTTTTCAAACCAACATCTTTTTTGATGACTTCCATCACAGCAATACGTGCAGAGTCTATTACACCATCTGATGGTAAATTATCCAAAAAAGATTCTGCTCCTGTAAAAAATTCATCCGAACTCAAAAAATCATCCAGTTCGTACAAATCTTTCAAACATTTTAATATTTTTTCTTTATCCCTTTCTATTTCTATTCCTATTTCAGGAGAACCTTCTCTCAACATAAATCTATATATTACTAAATTGTTTATTTAATTTCTCCAACTTTTCTTTGGCTTCACTCAACTTATTTGTTTCTTGTTCAATTATACTTGCTGGAGCACTACTTACAAAACCTGAATTACTTAGTTTACCTTCAAGTCCTGCAATGTATTTAGTCAATTGTTCTATTTCTTTACCTAGTTTTTCTTTTTCTTTGGCAAAGTCAACCACGCCCGCAAGTTCAACAAAAATTTCTAAGCCACTTTCTACAAAAGAAACGGACTGATCAGGTTTTGCTATTTTTTCTTCAATATGCAAATTTTCTAATCTAGCCAATTTACTAATTATTGCAGAATTTTGTGACAACAAATCTTTTTTATCACCTGCTGAAATTGTGACGTTCAATTTTTTGACTGGATCAATTTTGTAATCACCTTTTATTGAGCGAATACCTACTATCACATTTTGAATAATTTCAAAATCTTTTATTTCTAAATTTTGTTCAGTACTTAAAGGAAATTTTTCAACCATCAAAATATTTTCTTTACCATAAAATTCTTGCCAGATAGCTTCTGTCACAAATGGCATAAAAGGATGCCATAATTTCAAAACCGTATTCAAAGCATAATTCAATATTTCTGATTTTTCGCCCTCAATTTTGGCAATCTCTAGATACCAATCTGCCAAATCGTTCCAAGTGAAATCACGAAGTTTTTCACCAGCGTAAGATAAGTTCATACTATCCAAATTACTAACAACCACATTACTTACTTCATTCAATTTTTGCAAAATCCATTTATCTGAAAGAGTTTTGGCTTCTGGCAAATTTATATCTTTCACTAATTTCTTTTCTTCAGCTTCCAAAGTCATTTCAATAAATCTTGCCATGTTCCAAAGTTTATTGGCAAAATTTCTAAAGCCACCAATTTTTTCTTCAGACAATTTCATATCACTTCCTGGAGTATTACCGAGCAAAAGTGAAAGACGTGTCGCGTCAGTACCATACTTCTCTATCATATCAAGTGGGTTGATAATATTTCCCAAACTTTTACTCATCTTACGACCTTGTTCATCGCGTACCAAACCATGCAAATAAACAGTTTCAAAAGGAACTTGCCCAAGAGTATATGTAGTCATCAGAATCATCCGAGCTACCCAGAAAAACAAAATATCATAACCAGTTTCAAGTACTGAAGTAGGATGAAAATTTTGTAGATCAGCTGTTTTTTCTGGCCAACCTAAAGCTGAAAAAGTCCACAAACCAGCTGAAAACCAAGTATCTAGCGTATCTGGATCTTGTGCCCAACCTTCACCTTCTGGAGCTTCAACTCCAACATGAATTTCCCCGTTCCCCGTTCCCCGTTCCCCATTCCCCTTACGGTACCAAACAGGAATCTGATGTCCATACCAGATCTGACGAGAAATACACCAATCACGAAGATTGTCTATCCAATTGAAATAAACTTTGTCGAATCTTTCTGGCACGATTTTTATTTGTCCGGTTGTCACTACTTTTTGCATCAATTCTTTGAGAGAATATTCTTCCCCATTTTTAACATTAGTCAATTGTAAACCAACAAGAAAGTTTGTTTCATCTATTTGAAATTTTTTGTTTACGTCAATAAACCATTGAGTTTTTGGCAAAGGTTCAACAACATCTTTGAATCTATCAGAAGTACCAACATTTTGCATGATGTCTTCTTCTTTTTCGAGCAGACCTTCTACACTTAAATAGTTTACAAATTTTTCACGAGCTTCTTCTACACTAAATCCTGAATAATCACTACCAGCGTTATCAGTCATTTTGCCATCTTCACCAATAACTTGAATCAGACCAATATCATTGCCAAGGGCTTTTTGTTTCAAATACATTTCAAAATCCACAGGACTGTGAGCTGGTGTTACGCCAAGAGCTCCTGTACCAAAACTTTCATCAACATGATCGTCGCCAATAATTTTTATTTTTAGAATATGACCTTTTTGTCCGACATCTTGTACTTCAAATTCTTGACCAATATATTTTTGGTATTTTCCTGTGGGATTTACAGCCACAGCCGTATCACCAAGCTTGGTTTCCGGACGAGTAGTCGCAATTGTAATCGGAAAATCTTTACTATATTTGAAATAATACATCTTAGCAGGACGTTCAATATGAACAAGTTCGTCATCACTACAAGTAGATTGACCCTTTACTGACCAATTGATTACTCGGTAGCCTCGATAAATAAGCCCATCATCGTACATTTTTTTGAAAACAGTTTTGACAGCCAGATTTCTTTTTTCATCCAGAGTGAAAGCTTCTCTACTCCAATCTAAACTAGAACCCATTTTTTTGGATTGATTGACAATAGTATCATGAGATTCTTGGGCAAACTGAGCCACTCTTTCTAGAAATTTTTCTCTACCCAATTCTTCTTTTGGTTTTTTGAATTCTCCTGACTCAATAAGCATTTTTTCAACTTTGGATTCAGTAGCAACAGCAGCATGATCAGTACCAGGCACCCAGAGCGTCTTATCACCTTTCATACGATGATATCTGACCATGACGTCTTCTATAGCCAACATAGCCGCATGACCCATGTGAAGTGTTCCTGTGACGTTTGGTGGAGGCAAGACGATAGTAAAAGGTTTGGAATCTTTTGTTGTTATTCCCTTTTCAATACAAACATCGGGATTGAAAAATCCACTCTCTTCCCAAGACTTATAAATATCATCTTCGTATTTTTTTGGTTCGTAAGCTTTGTCCATACATTAGTTTATAAAGTTCTTAAAGTTAAAAAGTTAAAAGTCATACCAATATACTAATAATACCAATTATACAAATATTACTAATCTTTACTAAGTAAGTATTAGTAATATTTGTATAATTCGAATGAATTCGTATATTAGTATATAACAACTCACTAACAATAATACTATAATTACCATGAAAATGCAAGAAATTGCCTAGAGTTAGCCAAATAGTTGGAAAAGACAGCCAATATTAGGCTGTATTGACATATTTTTAGTTTTAGGCTATAATCTCCTATCCCCCTTTTTTACCAAAGTAGCCAAAAAGGGTTGCTACACCTAGATATTTATATCTAAATGTTTGAGTGTAACAAAAACTATGGCACTTGCAAAAACTGAACAATTCACAAAAGCGATAGAAGATAAGAAAAAAATCTTAATTACTTTCAAGAAACATTTTGACGGTGATGCTATCGGTAGTGCTTTGGCACTAAAACTCTTTTTGGAGCAACTTGGTAAACACGTAGAAATAGTCTGTGCTGATTTTGTGTTACCTAGCCAATTTACATTCTTAAAACACTCCAACAAAATAAAGTCCAGCTTCGATGGTTTAAACAACTTCATCATAAGTATTGATATTGAAAAAACTGGTATCTCTGAACTCAGTTATGACACTAAAGATAATAATTTAAGAATTTTTTTGACTCCAAAAAATGGTTATATCAATAGAGAAGATATCCAAACTAGCCAAAGTGATTTTAAATATGATTTGATAATTACTATTGATACACCTGATTTGTCTTCTCTTGGTAATATATACACTGACCACGAAAATTTCTTTTATAGCAAACCAATCATCAACATTGATCACCAAGCCAACAATGAACATTATGGCCAAATCAATATAATTGACTTACCAGCGAGTACTAGTGCTGAAATTATTTTTGAACTCTTACAAAAATCTCAAGAAGAATTAATCAATCGTCATATTGCTCAATCTTTACTTACTGGCATTGTCGCCGGAACAAACAGTTTCAAAAAAAACAAAGTACGTCCTCAGACTTTGCAAGTCGCTAGTAAACTAGTTGACTTAGGTGCAGACCGTGCTTTTATTATAAAAAATCTTTACCAAACCAAATCTATTGCTACTTTCAAAATCTGGGGTTCAGTCCTCAGTCACTTGAAAGAAGACAAAGCAAATAATTTTGTCTGGTCAACTATTACTCGCGATGATTTCGTCAGAAGTGGCGCCAAAAAAGAAGATCTAAACAATATCATAGATGAATTAATTACGACCTCACCTTCTGCACAGTTTGTACTACTCTTACACGAAGATCCAGACGATGGCGAAAAAATATCTGGAACATTACGTATCTTACCACAACATCACGCCACAGAAATAATGAAAAAATATTCAGCTGAAGGTGATGAAAATGAAAGCAAATTTGAAATTAGTGGCAAGAGTTTACATGAAGTAGAAGAAGAAATTGTAGCACATATAAAAAATGAGATAAATAAATAGATCACATAACACAAGACATGTAACACATGACAAACAAAAAACACGATAGAAATATTCGTGTTTTATTTTTCTAAGTTACTTATTGTTGACCACAACATTTTGGCAAGTTCTTCTTTTCTATAAAACATACTTATATATTCTTTCGTAGAAATATAACCCAAATTACATGCCAAATAAAAAGTGGTAATTGATTCTTGCAAAGATCCATAAGATATCTCATAAAAACTGACCATCACTTTTCTCTTTTTCCTAGCAAAACCTTCTACATAATTTAACAATACAGAAACCATAGCTCTACGACATTGAGAGGTTAAAGCATATCTTTCATCACTTGGAAATTTTCTAGAAATAATGTATCCAGACAATACATAATCTGTAATTTTTTTCTTCAAAATATCATGAAATACATTCATAAAATTTTTGATATGTGATGTGTGTTATATGGTTTGTGCTTAAATTAAACTCTCCCCCGTCATCTCCTCCGGTTTGTCTATTCCCAAAACTTTCAAAATAGTTGGTGCCACATCAGCCAAAATACCAGCCTTTGGCAACAAACTAAGATCATTATCTGGAGGATCGCCTGCTCTACCAGACATACCAAAGAGACTTTCTTTTATAATAAAAAATGGCACATTGTTGGTACTAGGAGTTTTGTCAGTACTACCAGTTTGCATATTCAAAACACTTTCAGCATTACCATGATCAGAAGTAATAAACAATACACCATCTTCAGCCAACACATAATCAGCTATTCTGCCAATTTCTTTATCCAAGATTTCGCAAGCTTTGACAGTAGCTGACAAATTACCAGTTCGAGATACAGCATCAGCATTAGCAAAATTAGCCAAAATAAAATCATATTTTTCTGATTTAATAGATTTTATTATTTCACTAGATATTTTATGAGCAGACATCTCAGGTTCATTATCATATTGTGATAATTTTTTTGAAGGAATCATTTTCCACTCAGCATTAGCAAATTTCTCATCATACATACCATTGAAAAAAGTTGTAACACAGGCATATTTTTCGGTTTCAGCTATTCTAATTTGACTCAAACCAGCTTTGGTCAAAACTTCTCCCAATGAATTATGAATATAAGAACGTGGGAAAGCTACCAAAGTAGGTATTTCTTTTTCATAATCTGTCATTGTCACAAAACACAAATTTCGCAAATAACTACGTTCAAATTTTGGAAAAGCTGGCAAAACAAAAGCTTTGGTCAACTGTCTACATAAACTTGCCCCAAAATTAGCAAAAATTACTGAATCATTATTTTTTATAATTGTGCTACCAGCCTCTACACCAATAATAGCTGGCACAAAATCTCTATCATATACTTGTCTATTATAAGAATCTTGCAAAGCACTTGTGGCATCAGAAAAAACATATTTTGTTTTGCCATTAACCATAGCATCATAGACAATTTGTGTTCTATCCCAATGACGTCCATTGTCCAAAGCATAATAACGACCCGACAAAGAAACTATTTTACCAACACCAAATTCTTTCATTCTTTCTTCTATTTTTTGGATATGATTTTTGGCATTATTATAAATATCATCTTCACCATCCAAGATAGCATGCACCAAAACTTTTTTTATACCGCCAGCTTTAGCCATTTCCAAAAGTGCAAAAAAATGTTCATCATTGGCATTTTGAATTTGATTACCAAACATGGTAATAATATGCAAAGTAGAATTATTATCCAAAGCATTTTGGATAGCAGCATTCAAAGAATGTCTTCCATAAAAACTACCATCTTTTATAGCTTGATTGATACGTGGCAAAATTTTTTGATAAATTCTACCAGCACCCAGATTCAAATGTCCTATACGAGAATTACCAGCTTCAAAATCTAATAAACCCACGTCTGATCCAGAAGCACCTAAACTCATCACTGGATATTCTCTAGTGAATCTATCGAAATTTGGGGTACGTGCTTTGGTGATAGCATTACCAGGAGTATTTGGAGCTAATCCCCAACCACTCAAAGTAAGTAAAACAGCAGGTTTTGGACGACGACTTTCATTCATAGATGATTTTTTAATAAAAAGTATAACACGAATATAAAACTAATATCAGAAATAAAATTTAATGTAGTTCACATCCGTAAATCTGGATTATCCGGATATCCGAATTTATTTCTTCAACACCACAACTTTTATAGAAGGCTCTTACCCGTCATCTCATCAGGCTTCTCAATTTCTAATACTTTCAAAATAGTTGGCGCAATATCTGACAATCTTCCTGTTTTGATTTTTTGATTTTTTTCGTTACTTATCAAAATAAAAGGGACATGATTGGTAGTGTGAGAAGTCATAATTTCACCAGTTTTTTCATCAAACATTTTTTCCGCATTACCGTGATCAGCTGTAATAAATAATTTACCATCACGTGACAACACATAATCTACCAGCCTTTTGACCTGTTCGTCAAGTATCTTTACTGCTTTTTGAGTAGCTTCAAAATTACCAGTATGCCCAACCATATCAGCATTTGGATAATTGACTGTGACAAAATTGTAAGTATTATTTTCTAAATAATTCAAAATAATGTCAGTAATTTCTTTTGCATGCATCTCTGGTTTATCGGCATACGAATAGTGAGCACCCGATTTCACCATTTGTCTTTTTTCACCATTGATAGGTAGAGAATAACCCCCATTGATAAAATAAGTTACATGCGCATATTTTTCAGTTTCTGAAATATAAAGTTGTCTATAATTTTCTCCAATAGCTTTGGCCAAACAATTTTTGAAATCAGGACTTGGAAAAGCTGTAAAAATACCTGGCAAATCTGGACCAAAATCGGTCATCGCTACAAAACGAATATTTTTGGAAATTTTTTTTCTTTTGAAAGCACCTTGTTTCATTTTTTGAAAATCTTTTTGTACAAAAGCTTTGGTGATTTGTCTAGCCCTGTCACTTCTGGCATTAAAAAAGAAAATCACGTCATTATCTTTTATGGTTGCAATAGGTTTGCCACCTTTAGTAATAACTGTTGGCAAAATGTATTCATCAGTTTCATCTCTATTATAAGCTTGCGAATTTGCTTCTTCAGCACTTTCTGTTGAAAAGCCTTCACCCAAAACCATAGCATTGTAAGCTTGCTCTGTTCTACCCCACATTTTGTTTCTGTCCATACCATAAAACCTACCCATTATAGTAGCTATTTCCTCACCATTTTGCATATTTTTACGTAATAGACGCAAAAAATTCACCGCACCATGGGTAGAAGAATCACGTCCATCAGTAAATAAATGAAGAAAAACTTTTTTTTGTTTTTGTTTACGAAAATATTCAAGCAATGAATAAACATGTTCCGGATTAGAATGAGCACTTTGACCATCTGTCAAAAGTCCCATCAAATGCACCGCACTATTATATTTTTTGGCATGAAAAAGCGCATGACGAAAAGAATCATTTTTGAAAAATGTACCATCTTTGATAGCACTAGAAATACGCACCAAATCTTGTTCAACTACTCTTCCAGCGCCAATATTCAAATGTCCTGCTTCAGAATTTCCTTCTTGATGAGGAAAAAGTCCAACATCAACTCCACAAGCTTTTATCTCTGTACTAGAATATTTTTTGATGTATGAAAAAATGTTGGGAGCAGTATCTGGTGTGATAGCATTGCCGGTATTTTTTGGATCAGCCAAACCAAAACCATCGAGGATCATGAAGACGACGGGTTTATCCTTTGAAGTTTCTTTTTTAATTTTATTGTTAGTCTCTTTTGACATAATTTGTTTTTGTATAAATGTATAAATTCAATTGGATACGAAATACGAAAGGTACCTGCCTGCCGGCAGGTAGGCGAAATTACGAAAATTTACTAGTTCGTACTTTCGTAAATTTTCGTATTTCGTATCCCTTATGATATATACAATTTTAAACGCCAAGTTCTTCCTCAATCTCCATCAATCTATTATACTTCTCTACTCTCTCAGATCTACTCATTGAACCACTCTTGATAAACTCAGAATTAACAGCCACCGCCAAGTCAGCAATGAAAGTATCAGCTGTTTCACCTGAACGATGTGACACAGAAACTTTGTAACCATTTTTCTTAGCTAAATAAATAGCGTCAATTGTTTCAGTCAACGTTCCAATTTGGTTTAGCTTTATCAAAACAGCATTACCCACTTTTTCGTCAATTCCTTTTTGGATACGATTAACATTGGTCACAAATAAATCATCACCTACAATAGTTACTTTCTTACCAAATTTTTTAGTAAGAAGAGCCCAATTTTCCCAATCATCTTCAGCCAAAGGATCTTCTATAGAAAGTATAGGATATTTTCTAATCCAAGTTTCCAAAATTCTAATCATCTTTTCAGCTGTAGAAGGTTGAGATGGACTAGTAAAATAATATTTTCCTTTACGATAAAACTCTGAAGCAGCAATATCAAAACCAAGAAAAACATTTTTACCAGGTTCAAAACCTGAAACTTGTATTGCTTTTATTACCAGCTGTATAGCTCTTTCATTGTTTAGTAAATCTGGCGCAAAACCACCTTCGTCCCCTACCGAAGTCGTATAACCTTTGTCATTCAAAATTGCTTTGAGAGAATGGAAAATTTGTGAACCCATTCTGACACGCTCGGCAAATTTTTTGTGAATTGGAATAATCATGAATTCCTGACAACTTAGATTGTTGTCAGCATGCCTACCACCATTCAAAATATTCATAGTGGCAATCGGCATACGCCAATTTTTTTCTGGTAAATTATAAGCACTACGAATATATTTGTATAATGGTTTTTTCAGAACTTTAGCACCAGCCCTGGCACAAGCCAGAGAAACTGAAAGTATTGCATTGGCACCCAATTTTCTTTTGTTGTCTGTGCCATCAAGTTCAATCATTATCTTATCAATATTTCTTTGATCCAAAACATCCACTCCTAATAAAGCTTTAGCAATTGTGGTATTAACATTTTTGACAGCTTTGAGAACTCCTTTACCACCAAAACGTTTGGCATTGTCACGAAGCTCCAAAGCTTCATGAGTGCCAGTTGAAGCTCCTGATGGTACAGCAGCTTTTCCAATAGCTCCACCTTCTAAATATACTTTAGTCTCTAGTGTCGGATTACCTCGTGAATCCAATATCTCTCTGGAAACAATTTTTTTGATTTCAGTGTTTTTCATAAACATTAGTAATTAGGTTCCTAGGTTTTGGGTATTAGGTTTACCTAGGTTTTAAAAAAATAATTTAAAATTAAAATAAAAAAGCCTTTTAAGCATTTCAAGCTTTTTTGGCCTTTCAAGCCTTTGCTACATTATACCAAAAAAAACAGCCTTTAGGAAAGGCTGTCTTTTATTTATCTAATTATTGTATTCTATAAGTGATATTTACATTCATAGTAACCTCACTTGTGCCTGGTTCAATAGTAGGTCCACCACCCATACCCACAGATGACTTCATAGCCAAACCTTCGTCATACATAGGATAAGACTCTGGTACATATTCATTATAAGAAATTACACCAATAAGTTGAACACCCAACATTTTGGATAATTCTTTAGCTTTAGCTTGAGCCTTTTTTACAGCTTGCTGACGAGCTTGATCAAGATAAATTTCAGTATCATCTATCACAGATTCTACGCCACCAATAGTATTCAAACCAACTTGTCCAGCAAGAGCTACAACTTGACTAGCTTTGTTAACATCATTTCTAACTTTGACAGTAACATTTTGAGTGATATTATAACCAACAAGCTCTTTTGTACCATCTTCTTTATAATTATACTCTGGATACATTATTTGAGATTCCGTCTTGATATCAGCGACATCAATTCCTAAAGCTTTTACTTTGTTTACAAAGTCAGCAATAAGCTTATCATTTTTTGTAGTAGCTTCTACTGATGTAGCCTCTCTTAAACTATTTCCCACAGTTATTTGACTAACATCTGGTTTCACATCTACCTTACCTTCGGCAGAAATATTTAATTGACGATCACTAACATTTTCTGGGGCCACACCAATGAAATCATACTTTTTTATTTCATTGCGAATTAGTGAACCAACCAAAATTATAACATAGACTAACAAAATACCAAAAAAAGTTTTTAGTAATTTGTAACTAAAATGACAACCGTGACTCTTACAATGATGACCCATACCCAAATGTCCATGACCACAATTTTTTGTCATTTCTGACATCGGAGACATAGACATGTCAGACAAAGGAGCCATACTTTTTCTACTATCAGTAGAAACAGATTTTTTGACAGGCATATTTTTTTAAATTAAATTATTTATATAAATTTAGTATAACATAAAAAAGAAAAATTGTACAAAATAAATAGTTGTAATTGTGCGTATCTTGGTGTAATATTTACATATAAAAATAATCTTCAAAATATGTCAGTAGAAACATTAGACCCTAGAGAACTCGCAAGTATAAGCGACAAATTAGAAAGAATGTTTAACACAGACCAAGAGGCTAGAACAAATAATGTTCCAGAAGTTACCCTAAAAACAGACCAAGAAAATACACAAAGACTAAAAGAAATAATTGATAGAATTGGTTGGCCAACAAAATCCAAAGTCGGAGAAAATTCAGCACACTATGCTTGGCTTTTGGCTCAACATGCTGATCAAGATCTAGAATTTCAAAAAAAATGTCTGGAATTAATGAAACAAGAACAAAAAGAAGAAGTACAACAAGAAGATGTGGCATCTCTCGAAGATAGAACTCTAGTGGCTGAAAAAAAGCCTCAACGTTATGGAACACAATGTTCAATCGAAAATGGAATTTTGTATTTACCAAAAAAAACACCAACAGAAATATTTGAACCAGAAAATCTAGACAAACGCCGAGCGGAAATGGGTATGGAACCTTTTGCTGAACATGAAGAAGCCATGAGAAAGATGTATGAAGAATGGCTAAACGATAGAAATACACCAACAGCAAAATAATATCTAACAAAAATGAATTATTCTAAAAAATATGAAAAAATTAGCTTCTTTACTCAGCAAATTATTTATCGTTTATTACCAAATTATTTACGGAAAAAAAATAGAGTTTGGAAAAAATATAATAGTAAATCACAAACTAAAAATAAAAGGCCAGGGTAAATTGCTAATAGCAGACAATGCAAATTTGTGGGCTTATGAAGAGCCAAACCGTTTTTATTTTTATGACAAAGAAGCTATTATCCAAATTGGACAAAACAGTAGATTGAATGGCCTGACCTGCCATAGCGAAAAATCTATACAAATTGGTGAAAATTGTCTAATAGGTAGTGCCATAATTATGGACACAGATTTTCATACTTTTTCTGACAAAGAACATGTTTTGTATGGCAACCCAAAAACAAAACCAGTACAAATAGGAAATAATGTCTGGATTTGTGGTCAATCAGTAATATTGAAAGGTTGTGAAATTGGTGAAAAATCAGTCATAGGTTTTCGAGCAGTAGTCAGCAAAAGTTTCCCCGCCAATGTTGTAATCGCTGGCAATCCAGCAAAAATAGTAAAAAGTAAATAATATACCACAAAAGATATGAAATACATTGCTCTTCTCCGTGGCATCAATGTCGGTGGTAACCACAAAGTAGAAATGAAAAAACTCAAAGTCTTATTTGAATTATTAAGCTATACAAACATTTACACTTATATCAATTCCGGAAATATCATATTTGAGACAACAGACAAAAAAAATGATGTACTGAAAAAAATAGAAAAATGTCTAAAAAAAGAATTTGCTTTTGAAATACCTATTATTATCAAAACCGAAAAAGAAATAAAAAAAATAGCGCAGACAATACCAGAAAATTGGCAAAATGATAGCACCCAAAAAACTGATGTCGCTTATTTATTTCCAGAAGCTGACAACAAAAAAATAATTGATGAATTACCCATCAAAAAAGAATTTCTAGACATTCGTTATATAAAAGGTGCTATCTTTTGGAATGTAAAGAGAGATGATTATAACAAAAGCCAGCTAAACAAAATAATCAACCACAAATCTTATAAGCTCATGACTATAAGAAATGTTAATACTGCTAGATATTTAGCGGGTATTAGTGAGAAATGAAATGGGAAAGTTTTACAAAGTTTATTGCTTGCAGTCGTGAATGTCTTGATGTAATATTTAAATATAAAATTAATTTTCAAGATATACCAGTAAAAACATTAGCCCCTCGCGAACTAGCCAATATAAATGATGAATTAAATAAAATGTTTAGAATAGACCAAAAGGCTAAAGAAAATAGCAATGTATAAAAATTAAAAAAAATAATAAAAATAATATTCCTAAAAAATATTTTAGTTTATATCAAAATTGTTGTCATATTATATAAAATGTACTATAATAGTTACATACTCGTAGAAAGTTTTATATAATACATTTTATAAAAAAATTATAATATAGTTTAGCTAAATATTTAATAAATTATGATATAAAGAATTATAGGTTATTTAGAAAAAATAATTGACTTTGTAATATATTTTTAGTTAAATTATGACAAAAAAAAAATCAAAAGACAAAGCTAGACAATATAAACAGTCAACCTTAAGACGGTTAGATACTCTTTCGGGAAATGAATGTGCCCATCCCAATTGTACCAAAAAATTGATTGCAGAAGATGGAATCTCAATAATTAGTAAAATTTGTCACATTACAGCAGCAAGTAAAGGAGGCCCAAGGTTTGACGAAAAAATGTCCAATGATAAAAGAAGAGATTTTGATAACCTAATATTGCTTTGTGACGAACATCACGTGATGATAGACAATAAGGAAAACGAAACTCAATACCCAACGCCTCTTTTAAAAGAATGGAAACGTTCACACGAAAAAAAGATTTTAGAATTAATTTCAAGTAAAAATTTATTATCAAGACATCCATTAGCTTTAAATAAAGTAATTAATACAATTGGCTCTAAAATAGATGAGGTTCTTGATTTACCTGAAACCGAAAATGCCCCAAATACAGAAACCAAGATTTTATTTAATAACGTCAAAAGATATGAATCTGTAATTAGAGAGTTTGCCCCATATCAAGTTAAACTTAATAAGATTTATGAGGTAATCGAAAAAGAAGGCTCTACCAAAAAGGAATTAGTTTTACATAATATTAAACGAATTTATCTAAGAGTAAAATCTGAATATAAAAACATTGAAGAAATAAGGAATAATGCTGACATTATTCTGGATAAAGTGATTGAGACTATATGGGATAATGTTGACAAAGCACCAAATAAATTGGATGAGTTTGACCAAGAAACGATTGATTTTAGTTTGATGATAGTAATTGTTGATGCTTTTATGCGTTGTAATATTTTGGAAGAACCTCCTAAATCAATATAAATTATGATAATAGATAAAAATATTAATCCAGAAAGAGATTTGTATTACTTAGGAGGTATCCTAATTGAGGTTCTTCAAAACAAGGAAAACAAAAAAATCGATTACATGGATTTGTACACGTTAATTAACAATAAAAAAGAAATTACTATCAATTTATATTCTTTAACGTTAGATTGGTTATTTATTTTAGGATTAATAGTCAAAGGAAAAAATGGTAAAATAAAAATATGTTTCTAAAGAGACTGAAAATAGAGAATAAACTAGGTTTAATCCGTGAGATTGAATTTCATAAGGGACTCAATTTGATAGTGGATGAAACAGTAGAAAAGAACAAAAAAATGACTGGTAATAATGTAGGAAAAACGACAGTATTGAGACTTGTAGATTTTTGTTTGGGTTCTGATGGAAAAAATATTTACCATGATTCAGAATTCAAAGAGCAAGAAAATAGTACAATCAAGGATTTTTTAATTGATACAGAGGTGCTTGTAATTTTAACTTTGCATGATGATTTAGACTTTCCTTCAGATTCAATTACTATTAAGAAGAATTTTTTAAAGTATGGTAAGAAAATCCAAGAAATAAATGGCGAAACCATTATAAATGATAAGGAATTCGATTTACAGCTAAAGAAATTAGTATTTAATACCAACGTAGAAAAGCCAACCTTCAAGCAAATTGTTTCTAAAAATATTCGTGACGAAAAAAATAAGCTAGCAAACATTGTAAAAGTTTTAAATCCGTATACAAAAATTGAAGAATATGAAGCTCTATTCCTTTTTTGGTTAGGAATAAATACAGACACCCATAATCAGAAGGAACTTTTAGGTAAAGAAAAAACCAAAGAAGAAAGTTTTCAAAGAAGACTTAAAAAGGAAGGGGAACTATCATTAATTGTTCAACAACTTGAATTGGTTAATACAAAAATAGAAGAACTTCAGCAAATAAAAGCCAATTTTAATTTTAATGAAAAATTTGAAGCGCAATTAGAGGAGCTAAATCAGTTAAAGTTAAACCTTTCAAAACTTTCCACAGAGCTAAGTAGATTGAATATGAGGCGAGAATTAATACTCGAAAGCAAGGCAGAATTGGAAAAGGAAAGAACTAACATTGATGTCAATCAGATAGAATCATTATATAGCAAAGCTTCAAAATTGATACCGAATTTACAAGTATCTTTTGAAGAAACTGTTAAATTTCATAATAACCTTTTGGATGAGAAAATTAAATACATTGAATTTGAGTTGCCGGCTTTGACAGAAAAACTGAAATCAATTTCAAAGGATATTTCTTCATTTAGGAGACGTGAAAAAGAATTATCGGAGTTTGTAAGTGCATCAGATTATAGTGATGATTATGACAAGATTCTAATTGAATTGAATTCATTTTATGAAAAGAAAGGAAATTTAGAAGAGAGGAAAAAATTCTGGATTACATCGAATGAAAAACTATATCGCATTAATAAAGAATTAGAAACAATTAACTCTGAAATTAATTCTAAAGACACTACAATCCAAAAAAGAATTACCCTTTTCAATAAATACTTTACAAAAATTTCCCGTCAACTCTATGGGGAAGAGTATTTATTAAGCCCTAAAAAAAGCGAAAAGGGTTACGACCTAATAGTAACAAACATTGAAGGTAATCCAAGTACAGGAAAAAAGAAGGGGCAAATAGCTGCATTCGATTTCGCATATGTATTATTTGCAGAAAAAATGGAAATGAAATTTATTCATTTCATAATGCACGACCAACTTGAGAATATACACGACAATCAATTAAGCACAATATTAATTGATTTAGCTAACTCGATAAATTGTCAATTCATTCTTCCTATTGTTAAAGATAAAATTCCATCAGACATTGACATTGAGGAATATATTATTTTAAGGTTATCTGAAAATAAAAAATTGTTTAAAAAATAAAAATGCCTTATAGTGCACTGCAAAACATTGAAATTAAAGTAATTATTCAAAAATTTTGTCCCACATTAATTTTGGTATAACTGGGCAAGTAAATATTCCCCAATTTACAACTATTTTTACACCATTAAACGTTGGCAGAAATATTCCAAAAAATATTTACATCAAAAAAATCGCCTTTCTCAAGACGATTTTTTATTTTCAAATTACTTATTCTGCTTACCTTGCTTACTCTGCTTACTCTGCTGATATTAAACTTCTATAATCACCGGCAACATCATAGGTCGTTTCTCTGTTTTACTCAAAACAAATTGTCCTATTTTGTCTCTGATGTCATTGCGAATTTGATTACTATCAACCCAAGTTTTTGGATCAGATTTTATAACCAATTGTTTCACCTTGTTTCTAATTTCTTCTATCAAATCCTTGTTGTCTTTGAGGAAAACAAAACCACGAGAAATGATATCTGGATTTTGGATAAGAGTGCCAGTCTTCGAATCAATCGTCGCAATCACGACAAGCATGCCGTCACCAGCCAAAACTTGTCTATCACGCAAAACGATATTTTGATTGTCACTTACACCAAGACCATCCACAAACACATAATCACTTGGTGCTTTTCTATCTAGCATCACAGCTTTTTGAGTATTTACTTCGATGATACTACCATTGTCTGGCACAAAAATTCTTTCTTTTGGAAAACCATTTTTGAGAGCCAATTGTTCAGCTTCACGCAAGAAGTAATAGTTGGCATAAACCGGAATGAAATAAGTAGGTTTGATTTGATTGATCATCGTCATGATGTCTTCTCTCGTTGCATGGCCACTGACATGTACTTCCATGATTTCACCATGAATGACGTTGTCACATTGACGATACATATTATCTTTGAGACGTTGGATACTTCTTTCGTTACCAGGAATAATAGATGATGAAAAAACCACAGTATCATGTTTTTTCAATTGTACAAAACGATGTTGCTTATTGACGATACGCATAAGAACAGCATTTTTCTCACCTTGCGCACCAGTACAGACTACCACAACTTTGTTTTCTGGATAACGATGAAGATCTTTGATATCTATCAGAACATTTTTAGCTGATTTGATATAACCAAGTTCTTGTGCAACTTGCACATTCATCTTCATACTATAACCATCAAGCGCTACTTTTTTATCCAATTTTTCGGCTGATTCCAGAATCCAACGAACACGTTCAAGCTGGGAAGAAAAAGTACCAATAATCACACGACCAGGAGCCGTCGATAAAAGGTTATAAATATTTTTGTAAATTTCTTCGTAAATACCATGACGTTTATCATTGGTAGAACCAAGACTTTCAAGCATAAGTACTGTTGGCTTTGGCAATTTACTCAATTCATCATAATTGATGTGAGTTACACCATTGATATCACGAGCCAAAGTCCAATCACCTGGATGAATAATTGTACCACTTGGTGTTTCCAAAATCACACCCACAGCATCCATAATAGAATGTTCTACTTGAAAAAATTTCACGGTAAATTTGCCAAGTTTTACGACATCAGTAAGACCTTGAACACGAATTGTACGCAAATTTTTGGAAGTTCCTTTTTTGTAGTCTTCTTGTTTGTGCTTTATCAAAGCCAAAGTCAAATCTTTGCCGACGATAACAGGATTACCCAACTTTTCAAGTAAAATAGGAGCAGCCCCAATATGATCAAGATGACCATGAGTGAAAACTACACCACGAATATTTTTGATTTTCTTTTCCAAATATTTAACATTTGGAATAATATAATCAATACCAGGCATGTCTTCTTCAGGAAACTGAATACCCATGTCAATAATCACAGCATCACCATCGTATTCAAAAATAGTCATGTTACGTCCGACTTCCTCACAACCACCAATTGGGATAATGCGCAAATTTTTTGAAACATCGTTTGCAGGAGCTATTGAAGTCAATTTAGTAGCACGTTTAGCATTATGTAAATTTTTGTATTTAGCTCTACTACCACTATTATTCGTGGTATGCGCTGTATGTCTAGTTCTAGACACAAAGGGCTTACGAGCTAATGTTGTTTCTCCTTCTGTTTTCTTAGGAACGGCAGAAGTAGAAGATTTTCTGCTATCCACAGAAGTATTTTTTCTAATCATAACAAATTAAAATGAGTTAAATTAATAACCTAATTAATAATAAATATGTGTATTTTAAATGGTTAAAATACTACACAAAGTTGTCGATGTAAAAAACATCAACAATAATTCTTTATATTTTTTGAAGAAAACTACAACAAAAATTTTGTGTAGAAAAAAATATAAAACACCAGACAAATAGTCTGATAATAGAATACAGATCTAACGAATCAACAAATTCGTCCAATCCGTACTCTATAAAAAAGATCTAAGTAATAAAAATATTTTCAAAGATAATATTATATCTTCTTAATTTTTATTCCCTAATTCTTGTTTTTTATTTTTTGAACTTCCAGACTTTTTTTGTCTTGATATACCAATCAGTAATATTGACCAAACGATCAGATGGATGAGCAATACGCTCAACATCAAAACCTTTTATAGTATCTGTCAAAGCATAACTATAAGTAGGAACGTAAAGAAAATTTGCTGGCACATCAGCCAAAATTGTTTTTTGTAATTCACTATATCCTGCAGAAAGTTCATTTTCATCTTTGGTACTTCTGATTTTGTCTAACAAATCATCTACACCTCTTTTTATATAATGAGAAAAATTAAGACCAGGATAAACAATTTGGTTGGAATTCCAAAAAGGATATTGGTCAGGATCATTACCAACAATTACACCATACAATAAAATATCATAATCATGTGTCTTCAACACTTGTCTTACAAAATCATTGGCATCTACAAGCCTAACATTTACTCTAATACCGACGTCTTGTAAATAACCAGCAATCAATTGGGCTACTTTATTGTATTCAGGATTAGCGGAAGTAACCAAATTCAACTCAACAATTTTTGTTTTATCATTTTTATCAGCATAACGATAAAACGATTGTACTTCATCCAAACTATTGTCTACCAAATTTTCAGCTTGTTTTCTAAGCTCATCCAGATTTATATCACTACTAGTACTTGCCACATTTGAATCAGTAGAACTTGTAATATTGTCATCTGTACTAGTTGGCATTTCTTTTTTTGCTTGTTCTTCCAAAATTTTTAATTGAGCATCAATAAGCAAATTACGATAATCTTCGGCTGAAATACGTTCAAAATGTTTGTCTAATAGTTTGTTAGCATCTTCAACTGAAAAAGTTGGTCCTGCCAAATTAGCATCAAACCCTGGGAAACCTTCCAAAATAGGTCCATTAATCAATTGAGCTTCATTGTCCAAGACATCACTCACAATTCTGTCTCTATCCATTGCTTCTGACAAAGCAAGACGTACTTCTTGTTCTTCCAAAACTTTTCTATCCATGTTGTAAAACAAAGCAGTATATTGTGGCAATTTCAAAGTATGCAAATCAATATGTTTACGTGTAACTTTTTCACGATACTCAAATGGCACAAAACTAATACCTTCTACTTTTTGTTCACGTAACGCGGTGATAACACCATCCGGGCCATCATAATCATTATAAAAAATAAAAGAAAAAGTCTTTAAGTAAGCTGGCTGTCGATAAAAATCAGAGAAACGTTCCAAAGTTACTTTGTTTATAGTACCATTACTATTTTTGATAAGCTTACTAAATTTGAAAGGACCGGTACCAACTGGTTGTAAATTACGACCAGCCAATTTCATTTTATCAGGTGAAACACTTGACCAAATATGTTGTGGCAAAATGCCCACAGTTAAAGTAGACAAAAAAGATGGGAAAGCATCATTAAGAGTGAACTTAATAGTATTGTCATCTATTTTTTCTAATTTAACATTATCAAAACTTACTTTTAGTGGAGAACCAACCAAACTATCTTGAATAGTATCAAAAGTAAACATCACATCATCTGCCTTAAATTTTTCACCATCTTGCCAAAATACTCCTTGGCGTAATTTGAAAGTATACTCTTTTTTGTCCTCACTAACTTCATAACTACTAGCCAAGTCTGTTATCAAATTACGATCTTTGTCATAGCGCATCAAACCAGTATAAATAAGATTAACCAAATCTTGATCAACATCATTTAAACTTGCAAAAAGAGGATTGATAAGCTGTGGTGCACCCAAAGTTCCTTCAATATAATCTCCACCAATATTTGCAACAACTACACCATATTTATTCAAAAGAACATTAGCACCCCAAACAAAACTAACAACAAAAATAATAACTGCTAAAAAAAATATTAATTTTTCAGAACCAGATAAGACTTTGTTGATACTAAAAAACTGACGAAGTGAAAGAAAACTATTTTTACGCATTTTCTTCATAAGTAAGATATCATCTTTTTCAAGACGATTGACATTTTTGTTGCGTTTCAGATTTTTAGTAATTATCTGTCCCGTTTTTTTTAGAAAAGAAAACACAGAAAAAAGATTACTATTTTATAATAGAAGAAAAACCAATTCAAAATTGGAATTTATAAATAAACTTAAAACACTAAGTTCAAAATAGCCAAAAGGAAAAATAAGCAGGCTATAACAATAGTCAATCTATAAAGGACCTTGTCAATACCACGTCTGGTAGTATGGATAGTTCCAGAACCACCAAAAGCAGAACCAAGACCTGTACCTTTTTGTTGCAAAAGTACCACTACGATAAGTAATACCGCTAAAATAAGTTGGGTAACTTGTAATATTTGTTTAAGCATAGTTTTTTAAGAATTTACTATATTATACAACAATACTGATTAAAAGCAATCAAGTAGAGTGATTTTATCAGAATAAAGGCTTTTTGTCAATATAAGTAAATATACCAATATACGAATATTACTAATCATACAAATAATACTAATAGAAACACTAGCTAAACAAAAATTTGTAATATTCCTATAATTAGTAATATTTGTATATTTGTATGTCAAACTACTGTTGACAAAGCGCAAAATATGTTATAATATGAGCACCATTTACATAAAAATTTTCTATGCCACAAAATTCAAAATTTTGGAAATATTTTTTTATAACTTCACTTAGTTTAATTGCTCTCATTATCGTATTTTTTTTAAGCTTCTTTATATATTATTCAGTACAACTAAAATACGGAAATAGCCTCTCTATCCAAAACATTGCATCTCAATATGAAAAGAATTTTAGTTCTAGTATCGACAAAGATGCCCCACAAAATATCACCGATTATTCCAAACTCATCCAAAAATTCAATCCTACCCAAGGAGAAAAAAATGCCAAAATAACCATTATTGCTTTTCTTGATTTTGAATGCCCTTATTGTCAAGCAAGTTACAATACCTTTAAACATGTCCTAGAAAAATACCAACCAGTGACTCAAGTAATCTTCAAAAATTTACCATTAGCCGAAATACATCCTAATGCTCTAAAGGCTGCGATTGCTGACAGCTGTGCCCATGAACAAAACAAATTTTGGGAATATTATAATGCCCTATATACCAATAAACAATTAGACACAGATTCACTTTATTATGAAGCAAAAAGTCTTGACTTAGACATGATAAAATTTGATACTTGCTTTACTAGCAACAAATATATCAATAATATTGAAAAAGATTTAGAAGATGCTGTCAGCATCGGCTTACGTGGCACACCAACATATCTGATAAATGGTGAGATTCTAGAAGGAGATATCAGCGCTGATGAATGGGACAAACTAATCATTAAAAATTTAAATAAATAAACTATGAAAAGACTATTTATAATTTTGGTGTTTGGTTTCGTCTTGTTACCACAATTTAGTTTAGCCAATCTTGATCAAAAATGTTGGACAGAAGAAGATTGTCTAAAATTCAGAGAAGACTTTGGTTCAGCCGATGCAACAGGTGGATTCTACAGTGCCAAAGATCATGAAGACGCTCGATTAGCTTGCAAAACCAATACCGAAGGTACTGATCTTATAAATAGAAAAATTGGTTTTTGTTTACCTGCTGGACAAGCTATCACGACTATTTCCTTTGGTGGTAGAACACAATTTTCCAATGTTGGTGAATTCATAAAATTTATTTATCAATATGGTTTTATCGTAGGCTCTGTGGTGGCTGTTATGGTTATCATCGTAGCTGGTGTTATGTATATTTTTTCAGGTGGCAACTCAGATACCGTCGGACAAGCCAAGAAAAAAATCATGGGCTCAGTCATAGGATTAATACTAATGGCGTTGTCCTATACCATCTTAAATACTATCAATCCTTATTTGGTCAATTTTCGTTTACCTAGTATTTGGGCTATCAATACTGAAGGTATTGCCCCAATTTATTGTGAAAATTTGGGTGGAGATGTAAAAATTGCTTTAGCCAATGCCCAAAGTTCTTCTTCTACGATAAATATCGACAAAGCTCAATGGTTTGATATAAGCACTTCCACAATAGCACTTTGTGGCAATAATTACTATGTAGACAAAACTGGTGGACAAAGTTGTCTTGGTCAAACTTGTACTGATAACACCAACCTATGTTTTGGTGAACCTACCGCAGCACAAACAACAAGTTACAAATGCGTTAAAGGTACTGCTGCCGGTATAATAACTAATTCTAGTTTTGCAGGTCAAATAGTAGCCAAAGGTGCTACAGGAACAGGATTAGTCTTTGATGCCCTAACAGATTACTGGACTTGGCCTTGGGTAGGTGGTGATGTAACACTTTTTGCAGTATGTGAAAACGGTGCTTTGATAGAATCTAACTATGATGATGAACCCCTAGATATTGACAATATTTATAAACAAACTTACTTAATACCAAAAATAGATAATGAAATAATAAGTCTAGAAAATAGATGTAAAGCAAGCAACAGTAAATTACTTGGCTATGCTCTAGAATTTGAAATGAATATACCAGTCAACGGTGTCAAAGATGAAAAACACCTTATCGGTATGGACCAAAATGGTAATGCCGTAGATTTATGTAATAACATGTCAATATTCGGAGGTCTTCTTAATATAAGATATAGTGTTTGTCAACAAATTTTTCTAAATTCAAACTCAGTAGCCAGACCTGACAAATATTTAATATCAAAAGAAAAAATGTTAAAAGGTGTAATACTAAATCTAGATGCTGACACTGTAGGATATGATAATAATGATGTATCAAAAATGGTCAGACACTACAGCAAATTTGGTTTTACAGGAAAATAATAAAAACAAAAATAAATAATAAAGATAGCTAATCTATGCACGACAAAATAAAAGTAGTAAACGCCCGAGTACACAATTTGAAAAATGTCTCAGTCGAAATACCAAAAAACAAACTAACTATTATTACAGGACTTTCCGGCTCAGGAAAGTCTTCTCTTGCTTTTGACACAATTTACGCCGAAGGTCAACGTCGCTATGCCGAGAGTCTCAATGCTTATGCTCGTCAATTCATGGATATGCAAGACAAACCAGACGTCGACGAAATCCAAGGTCTTTCCCCTACTATCGCTATCAACCAAAGAAATTTTGCCAAAAATCCTCGCTCCACTGTCGGTACAACTACCGAAATTTATGACTATTTACGTCTTCTTTTTGCCCGCATTGGTAAACAATGGTGTCCTAAGTGTCATATACCAGTTGATTTTTTGAACAAAGGAAAAATTATTGAAGAAGTCAGAAAATTCAAAAAGAAAAGTCCAGAAAGTTTGCTACTCTCCCCTATTATCCGCGGACAAAAAATCAATTTGAAAAATTTGAAAATTAAAATCGAAAAAACTGGTTATAGTAATTTACTAATCAACGGCGTACAAGTCCAAATAAAAAATTTGAAAAATTTCAAATTCAATCCTGACTATCTTTATGATATTGATTTACTTATCGACAAACTAAGTGCCATTCCACTCAGTGATTTGACAATTCATGTCGAGAAAGCACTAGACTATGCCAATGGCTTTGTCAAAGTTTTTGACGAAGAAAAAAACCAATACACCACTTTTTCCGAAGTACCAATCTGTAGTCAATGTGCTCGTGTCTTTGAACCAGTCGAACCTCGCACTTTTTCTTTCAACAGTCCTTATGGTGCTTGTCCTCGCTGTACTGGCCTTGGCAAAACTCTAGAAGTAGATCCAGAACTTGTGATCCCAAATCCAAAATTAACTTTGGCTGAAGGTGCTGTCCAACCTTGGACCAGACTAGTCGGTAATCAAGTATATTATCAAGAGCTTATTAGCAAAGTAGCCGAAGCTCAAGGTTTTTCAGTTGATGAAGCTGTAGACAAACTACCACAAAAAGTGATTGACATTATTCTTTATGGTACCGACGGACAAGAATATGATCTAAATGGCAAAAAAGTTATTTACGAAGGCGTCATCCCAAACTTAACCAATAAATATTTAACTAGTAAATCTGAATACGTCAAAAAAGAAATCGAAACTTACATGCACGAAAAAGATTGTTCAGTTTGCAATCGCAAAAGATTGAAAGAAGATAGTATCAATATAAAAGTAGCCGATATTACAATTGCTGACATGGTAGAAATGAGTATTGGTGAAGCTTTGAATTTTTTCAAAAGTATTGAAACCAAAAAAGCCGACTTACTAAAAAAATTATCAGCAAAAGAACAAGAAGTCGCTATCACTATTGCCAAAGAAGTCAAAAGAAGACTAGATCATATAGACAAAGTTGGTTTGTCATATTTGACTTTGGACAGATCAGTCAGCACTCTCTCTGGTGGTGAATCACAAAGAGTAAGATTGTCCACACAGCTTTCAGCTGGACTTTCTGGTATAATTTACATTCTTGATGAACCTTCTATTGGTCTACATTCTAAGGATAATGACAAACTGATTGAAACTCTCAAATCTCTACGCGACTCCGGTAACACTGTCATTGTCGTTGAGCACGACAAAGCAATTATGGAAGCAGCTGACTATCTCATCGATATCGGTCCTGGTGCTGGTGAATATGGTGGTGAAATCATGGCGTCAGGTACTCCTGCCCAAATTATCAAAGCTGGTAAATCTCTTACTGGTCGCTATTTAAGTAAAAAAGAAAAAATAGATACACCAAAAAAACCACGCAAAGGTAATGGCAAAGAAATTATTATTGAAGGTGCCAAAGCTAATAACTTGAAAAATATTGATGTCAAAATTCCTCTTGGCAAACTCGTCAGTATCACTGGTGTTTCTGGTTCTGGTAAATCTACTCTTATCCTAGATATTTTAAGTAAAGAATTAGCTAAGAAATTTTATCGTGCCAAAGATGAACCAGGCCTACACAAGACTATCAAAGGCCTAAACAATATTGACAAAGTCATTACGATTGACCAAACCCCAATTGGTCGTACACCTCGCTCTAATCCGGCTACTTACACAGGAATATTTACTCTCATCCGTGATCTTTTTGCTGAACTTCCAGAATCAAAAATGCAAAGCTACAGTGCCGGCACCTTTAGTTTCAATGTCAAAGGTGATGGACGCTGTGAAGCTTGTGGTGGTGAAGGTTATGTGACTATTCCCATGCATTTCTTAAACGATGTTTATGTAGAATGTAGTGAGTGTCATGGTACTAGATACACCAGAGATGTTTTAGAAATTCATTACAAAGACAAAAATATTGCTGAAATTCTCAACATGACGATAGAAGAATCTTACAAATTTTTCATGCACAACAAGAATATTGCCGAAAAAATACAAGTCCTCCGCAATGTAGGCTTGGGTTACTTGCAACTTGGTCAACCCGCTACTACTCTCTCTGGTGGTGAGGCGCAAAGAATAAAATTAGCGACAGAATTGTCTCGTCGTTCAACTGGCAAAACTCTTTATATTCTTGATGAACCAAGTACAGGTTTGCACTTTGAAGATATCAAAAAACTTTTACACGTCTTGAATCAGCTAGTAGACAAAGGCAACACCGTACTTATCATCGAACACAATCTTGATATTATCAAATCTAGTGACTGGATAATTGATCTAGGACCTGACGGTGGCAAAGCTGGTGGTGAAGTGGTTGCCGAAGGAGTGTTAGCTGATGTTATCAAAGCGAAGAGAAGTTGGACTGGGAAGTATTTGAAGAATATTTTGTAAAACCACCTGTCCGCCTTGGGTGGATTAAATAAATTTAAAGTAAAACAGAGTTGAAAAGCTCTGTTTTTTGTATTTGCCAAGAAAAGTTTATAATGGTAAAATTACCATATAATAAAATACATATGGTCCAAAAAGAAGCCGTCTTAGAATTACAAAAAACTTTCAATATAAATCACATCTATGCGACTACTATTTTTGCTTTGGCTAGAAAAGAAAATCTATTGGAAGATGCTGAAAAAATAATATCAGAAAGACCAAAGCCATTTGTAAAATGGGTTGGAGGAAAAAGACAATTATTGAAACAATTCAAAGAACTAGGGCTTTATCCCCCAGAAGGTTTCAATCCAAATAAAGCAACTTATTTTGAGCCTTTTGTCGGAGGTGGCGCTGTATTTCTAGACTTGCTACCACAAAAAGCTGTCCTTTCTGACATGAATCAAGAATTGGTAATCACTTATAACGTCATAAAAAATGATGTAAAAAATCTTATAAAAAGTCTAAAAAAGTACAAATACGACAAAGAATTTTTTCTAAAAATTCGTGCTCAAAAAATAGACAATCTTTCAGATTTGAAAATAGCCTCAAGATTCATCTATCTAAACAGGACTTGTTTCAATGGCATGTACAGAGTAAACAGCCAAGGACAATTCAATGTACCTTTTGGAAAATACAACAATCCCCTAATTTGTGATGAAGAAAATTTGCTAAAACTTTCCAAAACATTAAAAAATACCAAAATATTACATCAAGACTATAAACATGTTTTAAAAAAAGCCAAAAAAGGAGATTTTGTATATTTTGATCCTCCATATTATCCAGTAAACAAGACTTCTAGTTTCACAAGTTACACCAAAGAAGCTTTCTTAGAAAAAGAACAAGAAGAATTGAGAGACACTTTCGCAGAACTCCACAAACGAGGTTGTTTTGTTATGCTTTCCAATTCAAACACACCTTTTATAAACAAACTTTATTCTGAAATTGATAAAAAAATAAAAGTACACAAAATAGATGCCAACAGAATGATAAATTCTAAAGCAAGTAAACGAGGAAAAATCAAAGAAGTTTTGGTGATTAATTATTAGATATGGATTTTTTTGCAAAAAGTTATCAACTTTCTACAATATTACAAAAAAAAGAATATGAAATACCAGAATTTCAAAGAGAATATTCTTGGGAATTAGAACAACTTAATGAATTTTGGAATGATTTACAAACTTCGGATAATGATTTCTTTTTGGGTACAATAGTTTTAGCCGGTAAAAACTTTACAGATCATATAGGACCATTTGAAATAATTGACGGCCAACAAAGATTAACAACAATTCTACTACTTTTAAATAGGATGATCGAAAAATTTGAAAAAATAAACGAAATAGAAATAGCAAAAATTTTAAAAGAGAGACTGTTTTTTAAAGATGATAATGCACAAACACACTTAGTACTTAACAATAAAAATGCTCATTCATTCTTTCAAAAAATAGTTTTATACAATGAAGAATGTACTGATAATAATATAGAGATAAACAATTTACTAGCTGCTAAAAAATTTTTTGAAGAAAAAATTAAAGATTATGAATTAGAAGAGTTGAAAAAATTAAGAGATAATTTATTAAAAATAAATTTCATAGTTGTTGTACAAGACAATGAATCAGAAGCAATAAATATATTTATAACTCTAAACTTTCGAGGTATAAGTTTAAACATATTAGATTTAGTAAAAAGTTTTGTAGTAAGAAAATATCCTAAAAAAACAGGGATAGATGATCCAAGAGAAAAATGGAAAATTTTATTAAATAATATAAAAGAAGACAAAAAAAACTTTTTTAACAGATATTGGGCTTCGTATTTTAAAAAAGTTAGTGATATCAAATTATATAAGTCTTTTAATGAAAAAACTAAAGTTTTTTCACAAAAAGATACAAAAATTTTTTTAAATAAACTATTAGAATTTTCTGAAATTTATAGAGATATAACTTTACCAAACGATAATGATTTTAAAAAATATTGTCCACATGACGTAAAAAATTGTATAAAAATAAGAGAAATGATAATATCGTTGGATAAATTTAAAATCAAAGTTCACTTTTCTTTTTTATCTGCACTTTTAGATTTGTCAAAAAACAGAATAATTCATCAAAAAAAATTAGAGGAAATTTTAGAAATATTAACTAACTTTCACTATATTTTTAATGCCGTATGTTCTAAGAGACCGTCTGGAATGGATCAAAAATATTCAAAATTTTCTATTTCATTAAGAGAAAAACCAAATGATATAGATTCTCTTATTACTACTTTAAAAGACGAACTAAAAAACAAAATACCTGAAAAAGAAGATTTTGTTGCAAATTTTACTAATTTAAATTTTAACAAAAATAAAGGACTAATATTATATTCTTATAGATTTTTAGAAAAAATTTATAACCCAGGAAACAATGTTGATATAACTGAGGAGTCCCTTGACCACATATCCCCACAATCAAAAAAAGAAAAATGGTGTGATAAAATTGGCAATCTAATATTATTAGAAAAAGAATTAAATATTAAGCGTGGTAAAAAAGAATTTAAAGATTCAAATAAAATAATTAGTAATACCTGTTATTTATCAACTCAAGATTTTATAAAAAAATTCGATGAACCATGGAAAGAATCAAATGTAGATGACAGATCAAAGGATTTAGCTATAAAAATTTATGATTTTATCATAACCAAATATTTTTAACATATGTTATCAAGTAAAAAATTAAAAGCACTACAAAAATACATAGATATTATTGAAAAAAACAAAGGTAAAACTATTGGTGAAATTTATAGTCACATAACAGGAGAAAAACATTCCCACTTCAAAAAAGGTGCTTCTGGTTTGATTGTTGAAAATTTGTTAGGACTAAAAAACAATTCATCACCAAAAGCAGATTTGGAAGAATTAAAAGTAGAAATAAAAGTATTACCTATACAATTACACAATTTGAAAGTAAAAGAACCTACTCAAATTAAAATGATTAATTTCTTAGAAGTTGCAAAAGAAACTTGGGAAACAACGAAAGTAAGAGACAAGATAGAAACAATTTTTTGGATAGTATATGGCGTACCAAGAGATCCAAAAACAAAGAAAAATTTGTCTCAGGACAATTATGTACTATTGGATTGGTTTATAGATGTACCAGATACAAAAAAACAAGAAATTTTTAAAAAAGATTGGGAACTTATACACTCTTATATAGTAAAAGGTAAAGGTGATGAACTATCTTGTTCTATGGGCGAATATATTGAGCCAAAAACAAAAGGAAAAAATAATAAAGACACAACACCAGCTCCAGATGGGAAAGGTGGTATTACTAAAGTTAGAAGGAGAGCTTTTTACTTCAAGAAAAACTATACTAATAACAACGTAATAACAGAAATAGATTTAAGTAGTTTAAAAAAATGAAACTTCACCCAGACAATTTCGATTTAGAATGCGCAACAGTCTGGTCTTTCCCTCGTCGTGGGAAATGGGCTACTCACAAATCAGACTGGAGGGGAAATTGGGCACCAGAAGTCGTGCGTAATCTGATTTTGCGTTACTCAAACGAAAAAGATCACTTACTCGATTGTATGATTGGTGGAGGTACGACAGCGATTGAAGCCAAAATACTCAATCGTCATATCACTTGTATAGATGTAAACGAAGAAGCCTTGGAAAGAACGAGAAAATCATTAAATTTTGAAGTAGACAACAAAGTAAAACAAAGGATTATAAAATGTGACGCTAGAAAAATGGATTTTATAAAAGATAATGAAATTGATTTTGTCCTCACTCACCCACCTTACGCCGACATTATAAAATATAGCGAAGGAAAAATAGAAGAAGACTTATCAAATATTCATGATATAGAAAAATTCGCTGAAGAAATGGAATTAGTGGCAAAAGAATTATACAGAGTCTTGAAACCAGGAAAATTTTGTGCCATTTTGATTGGTGACACCAGAAGAAACAAAATGTACCAGCCAATGGCTTACAAAGTCATGGAAAAATTCTTGAAACAAGGATTTCTTCTAAAAGAAGATATTATAAAACAACAACACAATTGTAAAGCGACAGGTTTCTGGGTAAAAAAGTCAAAAGATCTTAATTTTTTATTAATAATGCACGAACATTTGTTTGTTTTCCAAAAATTATGAATAAAAAACAAAAAATATATTACATACTAAAAGAAATAAAAGAAGAAAGCGAAATTAATCCCGAACCACATTGGGTTATATATCATTTCAATACAAATTTTGTTGCACCTAATACGTTAATGGCTGACGAAGAAAAAAGAATATTACAGAAGTTAGAAAATGAAGGGATAATTGAAATAAATCTTCCAATAGGACGTGACGAACAAGAAGAAGCTATGCTCTCAATATTTACACCAATAGAATTTATGATGGAGCACGATTTAATTTTAATAAAAATATTACCAAAATTTTATAGAAAATATTTTTGGTACTCTATAAGTTCTCTTAAAGAAAACAAATGGAATTATATTAATCCTTTCTGGATATTATGGAAACTCTTAACTTTAATATTTATTTTTATAGTTTGGTTGTGGAAAAAAAACAAAATAATTACAATCTTAATTGGTTTCATAAGCAGTATTTTAGTTTATGATTGGTCACTTGCATGGCAAAATTTAAACAAAGTGATAGATTTTATAAAAAATATAAATTAAAAGATCAATTAAAATTAATAAAAAAATAAGACCAGAAATAAATCTTGGTCTTATGTGTATCTCGATGAATGAATCCATCAAGCGTGATTAAATGTAATATAACATAAAATACTAAAAAAATCAAGATAACTGTGTACAAGACATTTTTAATAAAAATAGCAAATAAAAAAACAAAATACTGATAATGCTAAAATTATTATATAAATAATATTTATCTATGAAAAAATCATTACCCTTTGTCTTAGTCCTCCTCGTCATCATCCTCTCCGCTGCCTACCTACTCTGGCCAAAATACGTTTCTCATGATAAACAAGCCAACACCGTAGAGAAACCTGCCGTCGTAGATTTCTTCGCTTGCGGGGATTATTGTCCAGGGCCACCTGAACAGTACACTGTAAAAGTATATCAAGACGTCACCGATGAAACACAGTGTAAAGATCTTGGTGGCACACCAGCTAGCTTCCAGGGTTGGACAAAAGTACATTATTGTCTAGCAGAATGAAAAATAATCAAACAAAAAACCACTCTTTCAAGTGGTTTTTTAATTATGTCTAAAATATAAACATTCTGTGTTTGACATTCATACTATAATTGTGTATACTTTGTGTATAAGATGTTACTAAACTAACACCAAAAATATGACTAATAAATACTGCGAACTAATAAAAAAATTAAGAATAGAAAAAGGTCTTTCTCAAAAAGATATATACAGTAAATTGGACACTTCTCGTTCTACTTATATTGCCTTCGAACAAGGGAAAACTGACTTGAATTTTTCTCAAATGGTGAAGATTGCTGATATTTTTGGTATATCTTTGGAAAATATAGAAAGTGGCATGTACCCAAACATGAAAAAATACAAAGAAATGATACTATCTTTTTTAAGACTAGCCAGTTCTTCCGACAAAAAAATCCCAAAAACAAAATTAGCAAAACTAGTATATTTGGCCGATTTCAATTGGTTTTATGAAAAATTGGATAGTATGAGTGGCATGCAATACCGCCGACAAGCTTATGGACCTGTGCCAGACATGTATTTTAGAGCCTTGGATGAACTAGAATCAGACGGGAAAATTGTGATAGACAAAAGAAAAAATAATATGTTTTTGATAAAAGAAAGTGAAAGTAATACAAAACAACAATTTGATGATTTGAACTCCGAAGAAAAAAAGTTGATAAAAAATATAAGTAAAAGATGGAACGACAAAAGGACAGAAGAAATAGTCAATTTCACCCACAACCAACTTCCCTACTTCTTATGTCGTGAAGATGAAATCATTCCTTATGAACTCATCACTCAAGAAGATCCAAAAAACTTATATTAATGTCTTATGCTAGAAAATTATTCAGTATTTATTGAACAATTTGCAGAGAGGCACTATATAAAAAGTTTTGAAAAAAAATATAAACGTGCTTGGGATATTACACAAAAAGCTTTGCTAGCTCAATTTGAGCGTATTGATATGTTGCTCAAGCGTGATATAGCCGAGACTATAATTGATGCCGGAAAATATAAGATAATAAAGACTGACTTTTCCGTCGCTGGTACCAACAAAAGTCCCAAATCATCTGGCAACAGATGCATTATTATTGTAGATGAAGAAGTAAAAAAAGTTTCAATACTACTAGTTTATCACAAAAATGATTTGGTTGGTTCTGGGAGCGAGACAACACTTTGGAAACAGATGATAAAGAATAACTATAAAGAATATTCTACTTTGTTTTGAATTGACAGAAACTGTAAATAAAATTAAAATAAAACTATATTTATATTTAACTAATTTTATCTATGCCTAAAAAACAATCAGCCAAAACAGCTGCTCCTCAATCTAAACATAAAAAACAAAAAAAGGAAAAAGTACCAACATCTATCTCAGACTTACTATTTTCACAACTGCAAAAGTGGGCACACGCCGGGACAGCTGAAAGCATCGAGAAGTTGGAAGATTTTATTGTCAGAGAGCCAAGCAAAGAACTTCGTGAATATGCTAAAATTGCTTATGATGAAGCCCTCTTTTTTTACTATAGTCCAAATAGCAAACAAGAAGAAAAAGATTTTTTGACAGCAAAAATGATTATTCAAAAAGAACGCCGACTTTGGGATAGAATGGACAAAGCAGGTGCAGCACGTTTTGAATTATCCAAAATGGACGTTGAAAGAGACATCCACAAACGTATGATCAAGACAGCAACAAAAAAAGAACAGGAGGAATGGAAGTACAATTTTAGCGAAGATTATTATACAACAGTGAGAATGCGTCTTGCTGAACTTACCGATGAAATTGAATATACCAGTGCTTGGATAAAAACTGCACACGAAGCTATCAAACTCAAAAAATACAAACAAGTTCCTGAAGACTTATTTGATCATATACATTTTGATGGAGAAGATAGTACATTTTGGGAAGATGATGAAGATGATGATTGTAATTGCGACAATAGTGTAGATGATGAGGATAGATATGAAAATATGATGTTACCAACAACAATATTACCAGCTCCTGAGCCAAGAGATTATCCTTCAAAGCCTAGCAATATGAAAAATGATATATCAATAGAAGATATTCCATTTTAATAATATACACCTAAGTAAAAATCGTGAAAAACACCACTTTTTTCTACTTTTTAACGATTATTACTAAGAAAATCGTTAAAATAGGTCTCCCAAAAAAGAAAACAAAAACAAAAAGACCACTTTCTCAAGTGGTCTTTTAATCCGCCCAAGGCGGACAAGATTTCTAAAAATCTTATTTAGCAACTTCTTCTTTTACTTCTTCTTTTTTAACTTCTTTCTTAGCAACAGTCTTTTCTTCCTTTACTTCTTTCAATTTCTTTTTGTAAGTACGTAAGTAGTAAGGACGAGATTTTGTTACTTTCATTTTGCGAACAAGCTCGACTTTGTCTACTACTGGGGAATGTAATGGAAAAATTTTCTCAACACCGATACCTTCAGACACTTTGCGAACAGTCATTGTAGCACCAGCTTCTGAACCATGTTTTACAGCAAGTACGATTCCTTCATAAAGTTGAATACGTTCTTTTTCTTCACCTTTAGTATTAGTTTCTTTGATTTTTTGATGAACTCTGACAATCATACCTGACTGTACTTCATCTCTGATGTCTTTGATTTCTTTTGACATATTTTTTGAATTACGAGAGGTTGGTAGTTGATTACCCCAACATGCGAGATTTATAAAAGTTTAAGTTTGTAATAACGGAGATATTCTACACAATAAAGCCCTTTTTGTCAAGAGACAAAACGTTGTTGATGATAGCTTCTGTCTCCTCTATAGCTTTGTCCAATTTTCCATCCAGGTTTTCTACCTGGTAATCATAGATATCCTTATATTTTAGCCATTTTTTAGCGTATTCCATTCTATCTTGAATATATTCTTCACTCCTACCATCTCTATTTCTTACCCTCTTTTCCAGTTGTTCTACAGGAGCCGACACAAATATACTGATGAAGCCCTTGTCACCTCTCTTTTGTAAAGTTTGAATACCTTGCAGATCCAACTTTAGAACACCTACTTTTCCACTATTTCTCACCCTCTTTATTTCCTCTTTGGTCACACCGTAATAATTGTCGTACTGAATTGCATGTTCAAACATTTTGTCCTCTGCCAACAAATCTTCAAATTTATCTTTAGTCAAAAAATAATAAGGATTACCTTCACTCTCTTCTGGCCTTTTTTCTCTAGTAGTAGTCGTGAGCACTCTCTCTATATCCAGTCTCTCCTTTAACGCATTTATAATACTGTCTTCCCCTGCTCCAGAAGGACCAGAGATGATGATAATAGGGTAAAGTTTGTCCATATTTTTTCTTATACTAAACTCTCCAAATAATCTTTCAAAACTTTTGGAATATTTTTGTCAAAACTTACACGCACACCTTGCAAATCAGTAAATTCCAAATGCTTGGCATGCAAAAATAATCTATTTAATTCTTGCTCACTCTTCTTTTGCAATTTTTTGTTGAAATAAAGATTGTCACCAACAACAGGACAACCTAGCGCAAACATATGCACACGAATTTGGTGAGTACGTCCACTATGGATTTTTATTTTTAACAAAGTAAATCTCTTAAATGTTTTTTCTACCCAATATTCAGTCAAAGCTTCCTTGCCATCTTGAATTTTTGAGACATTCCTTAATTTCATTTTATCAATCTTAGGTCGAGAAACCATACGTCCATCGCCACCCCTGTCAATCTCAAAATCTATTTGACCATGATCTTGTGGCAAATGTCCATAAACAAGCACACTATATATTTTGTCTACATCTCTATCTTTGAATTGTTGTTTTAGATTTTCAAAACTTTTTTGTGTACGTGCGACAACCAACAAACCAGAAGCTTCTCTATCTAGACGATGCACAATACCAGGTCTGACTTCTGCTTCACCAACATCTTTTATTTCTGGATATTTAGCCAAAAGCATATTTACCAAGGTATTTATCTCTCCAGCCTGTGTCGGATGAACCAAAATTCCAGATTGTTTATTTACAATAATATATTCATCAGTTTCAGCTACAACATCCAATTTTGGTAATTTTTTAGCTTTAGCCTTTTTTTCACTAGCTTTTTTTTCTAAATTTTCAATTTGTACCTCTATTTGTTTGGCAGAAGTCAATCTTTCGCCAGATTTCTTAGGTTCTCTACCGTCCATTTTTACTTGATTTGAACTAATAAGCTTCTGTACTTGGGAACGACTAATTCCCATTTGTAGAGCCAAAAAAACATCCAGACGATCATGACGAGCTTCTTCTGGTACTTGATAAATTTGTGTATTTTTAGTATTTTTCATAGGTAGAACGATTATACCCTATTAGACTTGAAAAATCAAGGGTATTCTGCTATAATCTATTTGTTAATTTTCTTGAAAAAATAAAGGGCCAATAGCTCAAGCAGGTTAGTCCCGATAACATCGGGATATAACGTTGGGGTCGATGGTTCAATTAAGAGGGCTAGTAGCTCAGTTGTTAGTCCCGATACATCGGGATATAACGTTGGGTTAATAGTTCAAAAGTTAGTTTTATTTTATTAGGGCTAGTAGCTCAGTTGGTTAGAGCACAACGCTTATAACGTTGGGGTCGATGGTTCAAGTCCATCCTAGCCTACGAAAGTAGGAATACAAAATCAAACTTAATAAAATAGCTCAGTAGTTAGTCCCGATAACATCGGGATATAACGTTGGGGTTGATAGTTCTCTGTCTGCCGACAGGCAGGAAGTCCATCCTAACCTACGAAAGTAGGAATGAGGAATACAAAAAAACAGCAAAAAATGTTATAATAGGAATGTAAATCTTATATTGTAAAAAATAAACATTTCATCTACAAAAAATATTTATGTTCACAAACAGTATCAAACCACTTATAGCCGAAGCTCAAAAACAAATGAGCCATTCTTTTGATCCTCTTCATGATTTGCGCCACGTTGAAAGAGTAGTTGAAAACACAAAAAAAATTTCACAAAATATCAAACTAAGTCAAAAAGAAAGAGATGCCCTAGAACTAGCTGCCTGGTGGCATGATGCTAGTCGCGCTTTATCAAATAGACCTTCTATGATTTGGATGGCATTTTTTGATGACAACTTATCAGCCTTTGCCTTACTTTTCTATGCTGTTCGCTATCGTGTAGTAAGTAGTGTCATGATGAAAACTTTTTTTATACTCATGTGTAGTGGTATGATGACAGGCAAATTTATGACAAAAATTTTTGCTGACAAAAGAACCAAAATACTTTTGAATCTACTAAAAGACGCCGACATGATGGATGTCCTAAATATCCAACGTTTTTATGAAGCTGGACACTTAGCTCAGATGTCCAAAGCCAATTTACGAAAATTCCGCACATTGATCTGGTTCAATCTTCATACCAATATTTTGGAAATGAAAACTATTGAAGCTAGAATATATATTGAAGAGACTATCAAAAATTTTATTGCTTGGCTTTCACAAACAGAAATTTATTTGTGGCATGTAGAAAATTTTGGAAAAGAATGGTTGGAAAAAACTATGTTCCAACTTGAAAATAGATTAAACAACGTCATCGAGATGAACAGCATTAGCTATGCTACATCAAATTAAAATAAAACTTTAAAATATCTAAAAAAAAATCATCAACACTGTTGATGATTTTTTTATTTTAAATAAATTACCTAGCACATACAAAAAAATTATGTATTACAACAATATTATACTATATAAAAATATTTATAAAAATAATTTTTTATTTATTAAAAAAAATATTCAAAATAAAAAATAAAAAAGTTATACACAGTTTTTTTAAAAAATCTATTTCAAAAAATAGCAAAACAAATTATACTTATCATATGAAAGGTCGTAATATTTTTTTTCAAAAAAATATAAAAAGTTTTTACATCGATGCTTGTCATGTAAAATCTTAAAAGATGTACACAAAAATTATTTTGGTGTGTACCATGGTCACGTCAAAGTGAACATCAAATAACTAAATAAAAGAAGGGGGTGAAATTTATGCCAGCAAAAAAGAAATCACCAGCTAAACGTAAACCAGTAGCTAAGAAAAAAGTAGTTGCTAAAAAGAAACCAGCTACTAAGAAAAAAGTTGCTAAAAAAGCGGTTAAAAAAGTAGCTAAGAAAAAAGTTGCTAAGAAACCAGCTAAACGTAAAGCTGCTAAGAAAAAATAATATTTTTCTTATCAATAAAAAAACACTCTCATCTAGAGAGTGTTTTTGTTTTTTATGTATAATTTATTCATCCAAAATTTTTCTTTTTCATTGTTCATTCCTCTTTCCTCATTCCACATTCCTCTTAAAATAACATTTCCTATTCCAATTATCTATTTTTAAAAACCTTCACCACACCAAAAACACCATCAAACCCCGGCTTCACAAAAATATTCCCACTACGAACACGTGAAATAGCTTCAGCAATATCTTTGCTAGTTACTTTCGCAATCTGCGAAAGGTCAGCTTCAAGTAAAATAAAAAATTCATTATGAAAATTCTGTAATAATTTTTCGTAAACGTCACTAACTTTTTTGGTATTTACACCACAAGCAAAAACATCTGCCAAAATTTCTACCAAAGGTACAATACTTTGGTAAGGAATTTTTCTTTTACCAGCGTCACGCGCTTCTTCAATACTTCTATCCGCCAATTCATGTACTCTATTCTCTACTCCAATAATTAATTTCTTACCACACTTAGGACAAAGCCCTTTCAATTTTTTTGTTTCTTCTGGCGCACAAGAAAAATTACAAGACATATGTCCATCATAATGATACTTTCCTTCTTCTGGAAAAAATTCTATCGTCGAAATAAATTTTTTTCTATCTTGTTCATCAATAATTCTTTTTATTTCTGTATAAGTAATTTCTTTTTCTGATTTAAAATCAAAAACATTTGCTTCCCTACCTAGTTTGGCATTACTGTGCGCATCAGAATTTGATATGAGCGTGATATTATCCAAACTTGACAACCTCCAGTTCATGAGTGGATCGCTCGACAGACCCGTCTCTACGGCCCGTACATAAGGTGTCAATTCTTCAAATGCGTCTTGCAAAGAATCATAACCACCTTTGCTACCAAAAATACCAAACCATGGTGTCCAGGCATGCGCCGGAATCATCATCATGCGTTCATCGGTCTCAAGCATGAGTTCCAAAATCTGTTTGGAAGTCAAACCCAAAATAGGACGACCATCAGATTTCAAATTGAAACCCATTTTATTCAATTTATTATTAAATTTTTCAGCCACTTCAATACTTGGTGCAAAAATAAGCAAATGAATTCTACGTGTTTTACCTTTGTGTTTTTTGATAGAAGCAATTTCCGTCCCAACTATAAAGCGCGTCTTAGAAGCAACGTCATAACCTCTCCTATTAGGAGAGGTCGACTGGGACGACGCAGTCCCAGCGGGTGAGGTCTTTAATTTATAAACTCCTTCCGTATCCTCCACCAAACAATCCTTCATATGCGCAAACCACTTCGGATGAGTGAAGTCTGAAGTAGTGACTATATCTATTCCTTTGGTTTCACAAGTCTTCGCAATCAAAGGCAATTCTAAACTCTTCGAGCAAGCACGAGAATATTTGGAGTGGATGTGAAGGTCGAGGCTTTGACGCATAGGCGCTATCATCCCGAGTCGAGAATACGACGA